>JALVPA010000140.1 GCA_027026055.1 Campylobacteraceae bacterium
ATCATAGTCTCATACGATTGCAAAAACAGTACGACCGCTCTATCCGACTTATCGACGACAAGCTTCATATGATGATGCATATCGCTACTTTCGTAAACACCTACATACCACCTCTCGTACGGTTCGGTAACGGAAGAGAAGATTTTTTTTAACGTGTCAAACGCATAACGCTTTTTAAAGGGAGTGATATGCATCGCAAAATCTACCGTATGCCAATTGTTGATATACTCCACTTCCACCTTATGTTTCCCGCGTTTAAAAAGATACGGGATTTCGACACTATTGCCCCCTTCATACACCAACAAACCGTCGATAATCAATCGTGCCTTCGCCCAACTCAACGAAAGTGCAACGTTCATTTTTTTGTCTTGGTCAAAAACAAAATTTCCGATCCAATAAGCGCCGAAATGCTTTGCATCGATGTTGTGAAACTCTTTCCACGGATAGTTCACGCCGACAGTCTCCACGATCTCCGATGCCACAACTTTTTTAGGATGTTGCATATCGAGATAAAACGCTCTGAACTTATTGACGGGAGCCGTACCGCTCGGATTCAGATAATCTCCCCATGTGCGTTGTACTTTTTCTAGTCCCCCGCTTTCGACATAGTCTCGTACCTCTTTCGATATTTTCAGCCCCTGTCGTTTCGTCAGTGCGATATAGCGCCGATACAAACTCAACGCCTTGTCTCTATATTCGAATTTTCTATAGTCCGAACGAGAAAACATCTTTTTGTAAATATTACCGAGGTAAAGGTACATCGGTGCATTCTCGGGATATTTCTCGATAAATCTTTCGAATTCGTTTCTCCGACCGATATAAGTTGTCGTTTCCGAAAGATATTTGGCATATCGATTGATCAACCCAATATATGTTTTGTCATCCATACATTCAGGTTTACGATAAAGAATGGAAGAAAAACGACTGTGTTTCAACAAGACAAGTGCATTTTCGGGATCGTTGAACTTTTTGTAGAGTAGTTTCGCTTCAAGGGCAATTTTTTCGACCTTTTTACAAATACTTTGCTCCTCATTCCCATAAGCGCTATAGTGTAATATACCGACAAATATCGACAATATCAACCAACGATGCATCTTTTCTTCCCCCCCCTTCCTTTTCAATCGTTTTAAAGTACATCGTATTTTATCGTTTTTTCAAAAGAAAAGAGAACGACATGCTATAATGTAAAATAGACATCCAAAAAAAGGAAAGAGATGCTTTCCGTTAGAAAAAGTGCCGTCAACGGTATTTTTTATCCCGCTTCGTGCCGCGAACTCGAGCGTACTATCGACAATTTCAACAAACGTCTGGAGTCGCTTTCGTTCGACAAAACGCTACTGCGTCTCAAGCCCGACGCCCTCATCGTTCCGCATGCCGGCTATATCTACAGCGGTTTTACCGCCAATTTCGCCTATCGTTTCGCCCGTTTCCGCCGACCGAAACGTGTCATTGTGATCGGACCTTCGCATCATTACTACTTCAGAGGTATCTCCGCTGCTTACTACGAAGCGATCGAAACCCCGTGCGGCACTATCCCGATCGACACTCCTTATCTTTTTGCTTTGGCGCAACGATTTCCAATAGGATTCATTCCCAAAGCCCATGCCAAAGAGCACTCCACCGAAGTGCAAATGCCTTTTGTCAAACACTATTTTCCAAACGCCGAAATTATAGAAATCGTCTACGGGGATACGGATGTCGCTTTACTTGCCCAAATCGTCGAAGCATTACTTACAAACGAAGAAAATCTCACGATAATCAGCTCGGATTTAAGTCACTATTATCCGATAGAGAAAGCCGAACTACTCGATAGTTTTTGTCTCAAAGCCGTAAGAGATCTCGACGTGAAACTGTTAAAAAGATGTGAAGCGTGCGGGAAAATGGGAATTGCGGCGATGGTAAGAGCGGCACGTAAAACGAAGCGGCGTTCCTTATTGCTCGATTATCGTACCAGTGCCGAAGCGAGCGGCGATACCGCTTCGGTCGTAGGATACATGTCCGCACTCTTTTATCGTTCTCACTCTTTAGCGATAAATTCCGCTTCGAAAATATAAGTGCGACCGCCTTTATGAGGACCGAATCCGAACCGCTGCAACTGCTTTAGGTAATCGCTCAAGGCTTTGTTGAAGGCGGGGTTCGCCGAACGTCTCACCAACGTAAAATCGAAAAATCCGTCGGGGCGAATCTTTAAAAGCACTTTCACTTTTTCACCCGCAAAATCGCTTTGTGCGGGCCACTGTTCCAAAAGGCGTTGTATTTTTGCCAAGTATGCGTTTTCCACACCTTTCGTTCGGTGTGTTTTCTCTTTGCCTTTTGAGATACGTTTTTTGTTTGGTGCATCGACCTTCTCAAAAAGCCGCTTGCTCGAAACGGTATGTTGTTTACGAGAGGATTTTTTCGCGGAGTCGGTCGTTTTTATCGCGGAAAAGAGCGCTTTGGGTTTTTCTTTGCGTTTCGGTTTACGCATCTTTTTTCGCTCTTTTTTTGTATCTTTTGCAACAGCCGTTTTTTTTCGAGCTTTGTTCGAAGTTTTTTTTACTTTTTTCGAAGTTTTGGAAACGACTTTACGCTTTTTTTCTATCTTCCGTTTCTCTTTTTTCGTTATACGATTTTTCCTTTTTTTCGGTTTCTTTACGGGAGACATTTTTTTGGACGATGAAGTGTCCGAGGTAGCCAAGTCGATGCGTATATGCGGAGTGTTTTTTTCTACGTAATTGACACGCTTCGTACGACTTTTCGTATTGAAGTAATAGATAAGCGTCAAAACGACACATAGGTAGATACCGATCGCGGCGGTGCCGCTAAGAAGTTTCCGAACATAACCTCTGTCACTCATAACGTTATCAACGACACCTTTGAAAAACCTGCCGCTTTGACACTTTTCAACAAATACATTACGTCTTTATACGGCAGCGATTCGTCGGCTCTGATATAGACGTCCGAAGCTTTATCGTAATCCGCCGCGACATTGACGAAGGCATCGGCAAAAGTGGCGATGTCAAACGTATCTTTTTTAACATAGATTTTTTTATTCTTGTCCATGCGTATGGTCAACGACTTGAGGCGCGTCGTTTCGGCACTCTTGGAACCTTCTGGAAGCGTGATTTTTTCTTGATAGGTGATAGTGGGAGCGGTGATCATCAATATCGCCATCAACACCAACATCACATCCACCAAGGGCGTGATATTCAAGTCCGGATTGTCGTCCCATCCAAAACGCATCATTTTTCCGTCAGCGAAAGTATCACTTCGGCTTGTGAGGTCAGCAACGAAGAGAGCTCGTATGCTTTGCGCTTCAGTACCAAATGAAACGCATAGGCGAATATTGCCACGAAAATACCCGCCGCCGTAGCCACCAGCGCTTCCGAAATGGCGGGAGCGACCACGTTAAGCGATGCCGAAGTTTCGCCGCTTAATGTAGCGAAGGTCTCCAATATCCCGACCACCGTACCGAACAAACCCACGAAAGGGGCTGTCGACGCGAAAATCGACAACCATGTCAAGCCTTTTGTAGAAACGCGCACAGCATCGGAAATGGCCGCATCAAAAATCGATTTTGTCGGCCTTTTCGCTTTTGTGAGATAACTGTAAAGCAACGAAAATTGCGACGGTTTGTCGTTTTTAAAAGTATAAAGCGAATGTAACGATTCGCTTTCGACGCCGATTCGTCGTTTCAATAAGAAAAAACGTTCGAAAAATATCCATAAAGAGGCGATAAAATAGAAAGAAAGCACAAAGAGTACGAACCACGTGATCGCACTGCTTTGTGAGAAATAATTCAGAAGAGTGTTCAAGGTTAACGTGTTTTCCCTATCTGCTCGACTTTGCTAACGGCCGCAGCTATAGCTGTATTGGAAGCTTCCGCTTTCTTCAAAAGCTCTTTCGCTTCGGATATCGCTTCGGCCAACTCGCTTCCGGTTCCGGTCAACGCAACCGCACCGTCTACGATACAAGTCGTTTTTTCCTCATCGACTTTTACATAGCCGGAATTGATAGCGACCGATTCTTCTTTACCGCTTTTGTCGATAAGCGTGATCACTCCGGCTTCCAACAAAGAAACCAAAGCGGCATGACGAGGCAAAACACCGAATTCACCTTCGCTTCCGGGCAAGGTCACTTGTCTTACGTCGTCATCATAAATCACACCGTTAGGCGTGATGATTTCCAGCTTTAAAAGTTCCATGGTCATCCTTTGGAGAATGCCTTACTTGGCATTCATCTTTTCATATTTCGCTACCGCTTCGTCCATGCTCCCGACCATGTAGAACGCATTTTCCGGCATATGGTCGTATTTGCCTTCGAGAAGTTCTTTGAACCCTTTGATTGTCTCTTCGAGCGTAACGTAAACGCCGGGGCTTCCCGTAAAGACTTCCGCAACGTGGAAAGGCTGAGAAAGGAATTTCTCGATTTTACGTGCGCGCTCTACGATAAGCTTATCGTCTTCGGAAAGTTCGTCCATACCCAAAATCGCGATAATGTCTTGCAAGTCTTTATATTTTTGCAATGTTTGTTGAACGCCACGAGCGACATTGTAGTGCTCCTCTCCGACGATTTGCGGATCGAGCATACGAGACGTCGAATCAAGCGGGTCGACGGCGGGGTAGATACCTTTTTCCGCAATAGAACGGTTCAATACGGTCGTTGCGTCCAAGTGGGCGAAAACCGATGCGGGTGCCGGGTCCGTCAAGTCGTCCGCAGGGACGTAAACCGCTTGTACCGAAGTGATCGATCCTTTTGTCGTGGAGGTAATACGCTCTTGCAGCGCACCCATTTCACGACTCAACGTCGGCTGATAACCGACCGCCGAAGGAATACGCCCGAGAAGTGCCGACATTTCGGAACCCGACTGAGCGAAACGGAAGATGTTGTCGATAAACATCAACACGTCAAGACCCATCTCGTCACGGAAATATTCCGCCATCGTAAGACCAGTCAACGCGATACGGTTACGTGCTCCCGGAGGCTCGTTCATTTGACCGTAGCAGAGCGCGACTTTATCCAATACGTTGGATTCTTTCATTTCGTAGTAAAGGTCGTTACCTTCGCGTGTTCGTTCACCGACTCCTGCAAATACGGAATAACCGCTATGCTTCATCGCAACGTTGTTGATAAGTTCCATGATGATGACGGTCTTACCGACACCGGCACCTCCGAAGAGACCGACTTTACCCCCCTTTGCATAAGGCGCAAGCAAATCAACGACTTTGATACCCGTTTCAAAAATCTCAGTTTTCGTGCTTTGGTCTTCGAAAGAAGGAGGATCTCTATGAATAGACCAATACTCTTTCGCTTCGCACGGACCGCCTTCATCGATCGTTTCGCCGACAACGTTAAAGATACGTCCGAGAACCTCCTCACCTACCGGTACTTTGATAGGTGCACCCGTCGCTTTGACTTCCTGACCGCGAACCAAACCTTCCGTCATATCCATCGCAATCGTTCTGACACGATTGTCACCGAGTTGTGCCGCCACTTCCAATACCAATCTTTTCTCTTCACCGTCTACGGACAGTGTCGTCTCCAACGCTTCGTTGATCTCGGGAAGATAATCCGCGAAATCGACATCGACTACCGGTCCGAGAACCTGTACTATTTTACCTGTCATTACATCTCCTCTTCGTTATTTCATTGATTCCATACCACTGATGATCTCGATGAGCTCAGTCGTAATCGCTTCTTGTCTCGCTTTGTTGTAAGCCACCGTCAACGTTTTTACCATCTCTTTGGCGTTTTTCGTCGCCGCATCCATAGCCTGCATTCTCGCGGAATGTTCCGCCGCAAGCGAATCGATAAGCGAATAGTACATCGTATATTCGATATAACGTTTCACCAAAGCTTCCAACAAGGTATCGTCGTCATCGGGCTCTACTTCCAACTCTGAAGTGGACACCGCACTCAGTTCGAGTTTGGAAGGATCGACGGGAAGTACCTGATCCTCTCTGATCTCTTGAGATATCATGTTGACATACCCGTTGTGTACCAAAATCACTTTGTCCGTGTCGCCGTTAACATACGATTGTGCCACTTCATTGATAAACTCGGCCGCTTTCGCATAATCGGGCGCCGAAGACAAACCGACGATTTCGTCATTCAACTCCACGTTGTTGAATTTGAAATAATCGATACCTTTTCTACCAATCGCGCGCAATCTTATTTTCGTACCGTCCGCTTTATAACTCTCGATCAGTTGCGAAACACGTTTAATCGTTTGCGCGTTGAAACCGCCGCAAAGTCCCTTGTCTGCCGTGATAAAAACAATATCTACAACGTTGGGTCTACTCACCTCTTTGAAGTAAACGTTGTCCAAACTTTCTTTTCCTGCCTTTTGCAACTTATGTGCAATCTCATTCAGCAGTTCGGTCAATTTACCGGCATAAACGCGTGATCGCTTTGCCAGTTCTTCCGTACGTTTGAGTTTGGCAGAAGAGACAAGCTTCATCGCATTGGTGGTTTTCGCAGTATTCTTGACACTGCCTATTTTCCGCTTAATCTCTTTCAAATTTGCCATATTCAGCCCTTTTTATGCACTAAAAGAAGCTTTGAAATCTTCTATCGCTTTTCTCAGCTCAGCTTCCGTCTCATCGGAAATTTTCTTTTCGTTCCGGATCGCATCGAGTACATGCATATACTTCGCTTCCATAAACGGCATCAATTCGGCTTCGAATTTGTTTACCGCAGAAACGGGAATATCGTCGAGATAACCCTTCGCGCCCGCAAAGATAATGACAACTTGTTTCTCGATGGGGATCGGAGAATACGGCGGCTGCTTCAAAATTTCAACCATACGTTGACCCCGCTCCAGTTGCGCTCTCGTGTGCTCGTCGAGATCCGAGGCGAATTGCGCGAATGCCTGAAGTTCGCGGAACGAAGCCAAATCGAGTCTCAATGTACCCGAAACTTGCTTCGTCGCTTTGATTTGAGCGGCACCGCCGACACGAGAAACCGAAAGCCCCACGTTGATGGCGGGGCGAATACCGGAGTTGAACAGATCCGTTTCGAGGAAAATTTGTCCGTCGGTAATGGAAATGACGTTCGTAGGAATGTATGCCGCCACATCTCCCGCCTGCGTTTCGATGATGGGGAATGCGGTAATGGAACCCGCACCAAGTTCGTCGTTGAGTTTCGCAGCACGCTCGAGAAGTCTGGAGTGTAGGTAGAAAACGTCACCGGGATAAGCTTCGCGACCCGGAGGACGTCTGAGAATCAAAGACATCTCTCTGTAAGCGACCGCGTGCTTGGAAAGATCGTCGTAGAAGATAACCGCGTGACGACCGTTGTCTCTGAAATATTCCGCCATTGTAACACCCGCGTAAGGTGCCAAGAATTGCAACGCTGCGGAGTCGGCGGCTCCCGCATTAACCACAATCGTGTAGTCCATCGCACCGTGCTCTTCGAGCTTTTTAACGGTAGCGGCGACAGTCGATTGCTTTTGACCGATTGCGACATAGATACATACGACGTCTTGACCTTTTTGATTGATGATCGTATCGATGGCAATCGTCGTTTTACCCGTTTGGCGGTCACCGATGATTAGTTCGCGTTGTCCTCTACCTACCGGTACAAGCGCGTCGATCGCTTTGATACCCGTTTGCAAAGGCTCATGAACGGACTTGCGCGCCATGATGCCCGGCGCTTTCTCTTCAACAAAACGATATTCGGCCGCTTCTACGGGACCTTTGCCGTCGAGCGGTTCGCCGAGGGGATTGACAACGCGCCCCATCAATCCGTCACCGACAGGCGTTTTCAAGAGTTCACCAAGGCGTTTGACGCTCATACCCTCTTTGATACCCGTAGATGCGCCGAGTACTACAACACCGACATTTGCTTCTTCGAGGTTAAGTACGAGACCTTTCGCACCGTTTTCGAATTCAACGACCTCACCGGCCATAACGTTGTTTAGTCCGTAAACCGTCGCAATACCGTCGGCAATACCTACAACCTTACCCACTTCGTTAATATCGACATCGATTTCGAAGTTTTCTATTCTCTCTTTGATGATGGAACTGATCTCGTCCGCTTGCAATTTCACTGCCACTGCTACTCCTTTTCTTGATTAGATGACTTTTAAAACGCTCTTTTGATATGTTCGATGAGCTGTTGTTTAACCCTCTCTTTAGAGAAGTTCACCTCGATACCCAAGTCTTCGACACTTACTTTGATCCCGTCTACGCGCGCCTCTTTCCGCTTCAACGTGATTTCGGCACCGCTGTATTTTTTGAGCGCTTTTTCAAGTTTTTGAAGCTCTTTCTTATCCAAAGGCTCCGCACTCAACACTTCGCCTTCGAATTTATTCGAAGCTTTTTGCAATTCGGCATTCAGCACTCTTGCGATAACGGGTATCAACGCCAATCGTTTCTTTTCACCCAAAACTCTGACGAAATTTACCAGCGTATCATCCGCTTCCTTGCCCAAAGCCGCCAAGACCATTTCCGTTTTTTGACTCTCTTTTACGACGGGAGAGCGTAATACCGTATCGATACTCTCCGTTCCTATCGCTTCGCCGAGTACCGTCAACACCTTCGCCGTCTTTTCAATCTCTTTCGAGGCGGCGCTCAACGCTTTTGCATATCGTTTCGCAATCAACTCTTCCATCTTACGCTACCTTTTTCGCCACGACATCAATTACTTTTTTACCGTCCATACCGATGTCGTCCGTCGTAATGTTTTCTTGCAATACGCTATCGACAATCTCTTGCATCGCTTTTCGCTCTTCAAGAGCGATTTTTTCTTCGTATTGCTTTTGGAGTACGGATAGTTCGGTTTCGGCGCTTTGAGTGATTTTTTCCGCTAAAACCTTCGCTTCTTTGCGTGCATCCTCAATGATTTGAGCCGCTTTCGCTTCGCTCTCTTCGAGTTTAGTTTGCGCCTCTTTTTGCTCCTCTTTCGCCGCTTCGAGTTTTGTCTCTATCTCTTTAAGACGCGAAGCGATTCCTTCGCTTCTGCCTTTGAGAAAGTTGCGGATCGGATTGGCCAGCAGATACCACAAGATAGCGGCGAATATCGTAAAGTTCACTACCCTCGGCAAAAAATCGTATTCGCGACCCGTTTGAGCCAGGTAGCGACTCTCCTCGCTATGACCCGACGCCAACAATACTACGGGTAGTACCGTTGTCGCGGCAATAAAAACAAATTTTTTCATAATCGGTCTACCCTCCTCACAATGTACTGAACTTGGCTTTGAGACTCTCTTTATAAAGAGGCATCTGCGAAAGCAGTTCGTTTTTAAGTTGCGCTTTTTTCGCTTCCAGTTCTTCGGAAAAAACGGCATAGCGCTTTTCGAGCTCTTTGCGTTTCGCTTCGAGCTTCTCTTCGGCAATCGCTTTTTGTTCTTCCACGGCTTTTTGTCTAATGGCTGCCGCTTCATTCCTTGCTTCGGCCAGTTTGGCTTCCGCCTCCGCTTTAAGCGACTCCGTGTCGCCCGTCAGTCCTTTTGCAGCTTCCAAGTCGCGTGCAATGGTACGATCGCGATCGTCCATAAATTTCAACAACGGCTGAAACAACATGCGATTGAGAACGGCAAGAAGAACCAGGAACAACACGAGAACAAACAACATTAACGCAAGATGTATGTCAAGCATTCCCACTCCTCTTGTAATTTCGCATTTATATTACCATCTTATAGATGAGATAACGGTTAATTTTTAGCGATTTTCGAAGAATGAGAGAAACTCTTCCACCTCTTGCTTCGAAGCGAAACGTATCTCGATTTTGTCCGCTTTGAGAGAGTGTCGAAAGGGCAAATATTTTTTCAATCGGTCCGCATAATCCGCCGTTATATTTTTGAGGCTTTCTTTTCGCGAACGTTGCGATTGGGTAGCGCTTTTTTTATAACGTTGCGCCAACGCTTCGGCGTCACGTACGCTGAGTTTTTGGCCGACAATGGAATCCGCGACTATTTTTTGCGTCTTTTCGTCCAATCCTATCAGCACTTTCGCATGCCCTTGCGTCAATTTTCCTTCGGCCACTTTATCTTGAATATACGGAGTCAAAGAGAGCAAGCGAAGCGTGTTGGTAATCTGCGAACGGCTTTTGTGTACGATACGCGCCAATTCCTCGTGCGTGATATTGTGTACTTCTATCAATTCCGCATAGGCTTTCGCCAACTCTATCGCATTAAGATTTTCACGCTGAATATTTTCGATAAGCGCCAGCTCGCGCATACGAAAATCGTCTATCTCTACGGGTGCCACAATCGCTTTTATCGTATCGAATCCCGCGAGTTTGTGCGCTTTGAGACGACGCTCGCCTGCGACCAAAAGATAACCGCCCTCTTTTTCGACGACGACGATAGGCTGAAGCAAACCGTGCGTTTTTATCGATCTGCTCAATTCTTCGAGTGCACGTTCGTCGAATTGTTTTCGAGGCTGAAAAGGATTGGGTGAGACGGCATCTACGGGAATCTCTTCTATCTGCGCGCCCGCCTTTTCCGGTTCCAGACTTTCGATATCGGAAAGATCCTTTTCGTACGCTTTTTCGACTTCGCTTAAAATCTCGCCGAGTCCCCTACCTAACGCCATCTTATCCTCGCGCTATGATGCTGGCCAGTTCGCGGTACGCGACCGAACCTTTCGATTTTCCCGCATAGTGAATGACCGGTTTACCGAAGCTTGGACTCTCGGCTATCTTGACGTTACGCGGTACGACGATACATTCTTTGGCATTTTTTTCGGTATGAAAAAGCTTGTCTTTGAAATGGTGCGACAAGTCCGCCAAAACCTGCTTGGAAAGATTGTTTTGTTTGGAATACATTGTCGGTAAAAAACCGCGAATTTTCAACGAAGGATTGATAGTTTTTTTCAATAAATTAACGGTATTGATCAGTTGTGCCAACCCTTCAAGCGCAAAAAACTCACACTGTATCGGGATAATAACCGAATCGGACGCGCTTAGCGCATTGATCGTAATGGGACCGAGCGCCGGCGGCGAATCGATGATGATAAAGTCGTATCTGTCGCGTATCTCTTTCAAACGCTCTTTTAAAATAAGCTCATTATTTTTCTTTTTCGGATTGTAAAACTCTTTTTCGATACCGACCAAACCGATATTGGAAGGGACCAAGTGAAGACGTTTGATCGATGTCTTGAGTACCACTTCCGAAATCTTTTTACTACCTATCAAGACATGATAGATATTGAACTCGTAATCGTTACGACTAAACCCGAGACTTGTCGTCGCGTTGGATTGCGGGTCGCTGTCGATCAGAAGTACCTTTTTCCCTTTTTCGGCCAACGATGCGGCGAGATTGACCGCCGTCGTCGTTTTCCCCACTCCGCCTTTTTGATTGGCAATACTGATTACTTCGCTCATCTTGCGCTATACACCTTTCTCCCGTTCATACGTATGGAACCGTCCTCGCAGAGAACAGCATCACGAAGCGAATGCCGGACACCGTCTATATGGACACTGAAGTTTTTGCTTAATTCAAATTCTACCCGATACTCACTAAAGAGTCGCTTCCATTCGGGCGGATTTTCGAGGTGCGAAACAAATCGTTTTAGTAACTCGTCGGGCGAAACGTCGCTTTCAAGGGAAGCATAATCGTTTACGTCGTTTTTGAGATTGACTCCGATGCCGAAGACAAGTGTTTCGTTTCGTAATGTCGTTACGACTCCACCGATTTTTTCATGAGATTTGTAAAGATCGTTCGGCCACTTCACCCAAACGTTTTCACCCAAATCACGCAACGCTTTTTTCATCAACATCGAAACGAAAATCGAAGCGGATGCTACGGGAAGATCTTCGGGAAGCGTGTTTTTTTTGACGGCAAAAGAGGCGAAAAAATTCCCCTTTCCCCCTTCCCATTTGTTGTCGCGACTTCCCATACCGTCGCTCTGTTCGTAAGCAATAACCGCTACGGGAGGTTCAAGTCTATTTTGTGCCAATGCTTCCAGTAAATACCGCTGTGTCGAACCGAGTCTCTCAAAAGATAGTATCTCCAACTCTCTTTCCTCTTCCTACGCAATAGGCTTTGGCACGCATCGGCTTTTTGCCGGGCGGTTGTAACGTCCCGACGCGCAATCTACCTTGTTCGCATCCGATACTCAGACTCTCGTCGTCATGTATCGCCAAAATTTCACCGGCTCTATAGCGTCCCTCTTTCGCTTCAAGTTGCAGATTTTCGTATTTGGTGCCGTTTGCATCGAAAATGCCGGGCCATCCTTCGAAAGCGCGATATTTGTTGTAGATCGTCCGCGCATCCTCAAAGGCGATCTCTCCGTCGCTTTTGCGAATCTTTTTGCAGTAGCTTGCTTCGGCGTCGTTTTGCGCTTCGGGTACGATTGTTTCAAAGTCTCTTAGCGTCTCCAGCGTCAAAGCGCACGCATCCTCCGTCAAACGCTCCGTCAAGGCATGCAAGCGCATATCTTTGGGAATCTCGAAGCTTTTTTTAAGCAGTATCGCACCCGTATCGAGTCCTTCGTCCATCAACATCGAAGTGACACCGGTGACCTTGTCGCCGTTGAGTAACGCCTGCTGTATCGGCGACGCCCCGCGATATTTGGGCAAAAGCGACGCATGCAGATTGATACACGGCGCGATATCCAAAATAGACTTTGGCAACAACTGTCCGAACGCCGCCACGACGATAAAGTCGGGCGACAAAGATGCGATACGCTCGATAACTCCCGCTTCGCTCAAACGTTGCGGCTGCAATACTTCGATACCCGTTGCCTCGGCGGTCGGCTTCACGGGTGGCGGCGTCATTACGCGTTTACGTCCTACGGGACGATCGGGCTGCGTAACCACCGACACTACCGCCATATCCCCCGCATCGATCAACGTTTGCAATATCCTATCGGCATAGTGCGGCGTGCCCATAAAAACGATACGATATTTATGCATCGACAACCTCGCTTTCGGGAAGAAACAACGTACCTCCTTTTTGAACGCCTTCTATCAAAAAACTTCTCGCGTCTTGCAGATCGAATCCGCTGGCAAGATACATCTTTCGACCGTGATTCATTAAAAAATCGGCGGCTTGAAGCTTGGTGACGATACCGCCGGTGGCAAATTCGTTGTTGGGCGTATGCTCCGCACACAGCTCCGCATCGCTAATGTGCGTGACCCTTTTTCTCGGTTCGGCATCGTCGTGACAGTTTGGATCTTTGTCGTAATAAGCATCGATATCCGACAATATCACCAACAACGACGCGTCGAAATAGTGCGTCACGTGCGCAGACAAACGATCGTTATCACCGAAGACCAATTCGTCGATACTGACCGTATCGTTTTCGTTGATGATCGGCACCACGCCGTTTTGCAATAAAGTATCGACCGCCGATTTGGCATGCGCCGTCGCGCGTCTGGAATCGAACACATCTGCACCCAACAAGATCTGCGAACAGATCATATCGAATTTGGCGAACTTCTCCTGATACATCTTGAGCAGAAGTGGTTGACCGATTGCCGCCAAAGCCTGACGGTTAGCAATAGAACTTCTATCGAGCGGCAATTTGCCATACCCCGCCGCCACCGCACCCGAACTGACCAAAATCACTTCATTATCGTGTCGATGAAGCTCCGCGACCAATTCCACGAGCGCATACATACGTGCTTTTGCAATGCCGTTTTTTTCGGTCAATACATGCGAACCGACTTTGATTACGAGTCGCATCGCTCCTCCTCCTTTATCGCTTCCGCCGCTTTTTTGACAAAGTCGTATAATGCGTAACGCAACGCTTCGGTATTGATATGCGCCACCGCCGATACGGGAAGAATAAAAAACGGTTGTTTTTCGGGAAGTTGCGTTTCGTATGTTTCGTCGAAAAGATAACTACGATAGCCTTCGGCGATTTTATAACGCCTCATTCCGTCGTTGGCTTCGAGTCCCAGTTTCGTAAGAAGCGCTTCGCATTTGTCGTTGACCTCCTCTTGGGTCAACGCGTCGATTTTGGTCAACGCCACCGCAAAGGGTCGCTTTGCCAATGCCTCCGAATAACGCGATAACTCTTCGAACAATATCTCATACTGATACTCTATCTCGCGGTAATTCGACGCATCGATCATCAATAAAAGGGTTTTTGTCCGTTCGATATGCCTCAAAAAATCGAGCCCCAGACCTCTACCGTCGCTCGCCCCTTCGATAATACCCGGAATATCCGCCATCATAAAGGCGTCGAATTCTCCTACGTTCACCACGCCGATCTTCGGTGTCAACGTGGTAAACTCGTAGTTCGCCACTTGCGGTCTGGCATTCGACAATGTCGAAATAAGCGTCGATTTGCCGACGTTTGGAAAACCGACCAAACCCACGTCGGCGATACTTTTAAGCTCCAAGCGTACCTCTTTAGTCTCGCCGGGAAGACCGGGCTGGGCATATGTGGGGCGCTGATTCGAAGCGCTTTTGAAGTGGACATTGCCCAAACCGCCTTTGCCGCCTTCCAAAAAGAGTACCTTTTCGCCGGGAGTAACCAAATCCAACAAGACTTCGCCCGTATGCACATCGATCACCTGAGTACCCGGAGGGACGCGTAACACCAAATCTTCGCCTTTTTTCCCAAAACGTTTGCGTCCTTCGCCGGGACGACCGTTTTTGGCTTTGAGGTGACGTTTGCCGCGATACCACGAGAGCGTATCGGTGTTGTTATCCACGACAAAATAGACTGACCCTCCTCGTCCGCCGTCCCCACCGTCGGGACCGCCGTTGACTACAAATTTTTCCGTCCAAAACGATACGGCGCCCGCACCGCCTTTTCCGGAACTAATTGTCAGTTCCACACTATCTACAAACATCTGACTTTCCTTCGTTTACGTGCGAAATTATATCCTATATTCGGTATACTTGTCCCTAAATAGAGAATTCGGAGCGACTATGCATATACCGTTTCGCTTTTTTGCCGTCTCAGTGTTTTTGATAACGCTTTTCGGTTGTAACTCTCCGCACAAACGTCGTCACCCTCATGCGTTTGTCTACGAAGGTATCTATTTCGGAAGAGATCGTTCCGATTTATTCGTCGCCGGTGTCAAAGACGGATGTGAAACCGCCAAAGGATATTATCGAAAATCACACGAACTTTTTCGTGAAAACGGCGACTATTACGACGGTTGGTTTATGGGAAGAAACAAATGTGGAAAACGTTACGAATCCGAAACGGCGCAAGTCCGTTTCTCAAGTTGAAATTATGCGGGGACGACAGAAACTTTTTTTTGCGTTCTACTTTTGTTTTCGAACTTGACCACACCTTCGATCAATGCGTAAATGGTGTGATCTTTACCCATACCCACACCTTTTCCGGGGTGTACTTTCGTACCGCGTTGTCTTACGATAATGTTACCGGGAATCACTTTTTCGCCGCCAAATTTTTTTACACCGAGACGACGTCCGATAGAGTCGCGGTTATTCTGGGTTGAACCTTGACCTTTCTTGTGTGCCATGACCTACTCTCCTTATGCGATTTTTGTGATACGAACTCTCGTGAAGTCTCTGCGGAAACCTCTTTTGAGTTTGGAATCTTTTCTTCTGCGTTTTTTATAGATGATCACTTTTTTGTCACGACCTTCGTTGATCACCTCGCCTTTGACGACCGCGCCTTCGACGTACGGCGTTCCGATTTTGAGTTCACCGTCATCCAGTGCCAACACTTCTTTGAACTCCACTTCCGATTTGGGCTCCAAACCCATTTTGTCGAAGCAGATGATGTCGCCTTCTTGAACTTTGAACTGCTGACCGCTCGCTTTGATAATTGCGTACATTACCTACCCTTTACCTGAGTGTATATTTAAAAAGTTCGAGATTATACCCAAACGATGTTTAATCTATTTTTAAACGCTTTTTCACCCGAAATCGACATGGGTATCGGCCAATGCGATGCATTCGATTTCGACCAATGCGCCTTTGGGAAGCGACTTGACCGCGACGGTGGAACGAGCGGGCTTGTGATCCCCAAAATAGTGGGCATAGATTTCGTTGACCTTTTCGAAATCGTTCATATCGGTCAAATAGATAGTGGTCTTTACCACTTTGTCAAATCCCGTACCCGCCTCTTTCAAAACGTAATAGAGATTTTTGAGTACCTGTTTTGTCTGGTATTCGATCCCTCGCGTTTCCATCGTACCGTCCGGCATCAGCGCGATTTGTCCGGAAGTATAGACAAAACCGTTTGCCGAAATAGCTTGAGAATAGGGTCCGATAGCCGCGGGAGCTTCGTCGGTAGAGATAAATTTCATATTCCAATCCTTTCAGTGAATTTATTTGTTTTTTTCATAAAAAATGTACGATGTGGAGTAATCCGAAAATTCGAAATAGGCTTTCTCCTCTCCTTTATCCACTTTGAAATTGAAATTGGTATCGTGATAGCCGTAACCGTAACGATAAGGGCGCGGATTCCCGTCATTCGTACCGTATGCGGTCGAAATTTTATCGATATGTATAAACCGATGGACCAATTTGTCGCCGGCATAAACCTCCAGTACCCCGTTCGTACCCGTCCAATTTTGAAGCGAACGACTCAAACTGTTTTGTGTCTCTTGGGTACAACCGCCGAAAATCAACGCGGTCACCGCCAATAAAACGTATCGCATTACATCTCCTTCGTTTTGCGTCAAATATTGTATCATAGCTTGAATTACAAACGCTCTTTTAGGCGATAGGCATCGCGAACTTTTGTGTCGTCAACTCGCCTTTGTCATCGAAATAGAGATAATAAAGCTTATCTTTCGCTACAGGCAATCCCGCAAGATAACGCAACGCCAAATTGGCTTGAAGCGAACCGATATGCATCACAATCGGTGCGGCGATACCTCCGGGCTTATGCCCCGAAAGGGGAAACACACCGAATTTCGCTTTTTCCATAAAACAGACTTGCCCGTTGAAAACTTCTACACTCGCATAAATCCAAGGAATTTCGTGCGCTTTGGCATAATCGTCGATTGCGTATCGCGTTTCGAGATTATCGGTCGCATCCAATATCAAATCGGGCTTCTTTTCTCTTTCGACAAATCTCTCGAAAGGTTCGGTAAGCGCTTCGACCTCTACAAAAGGATTTTTTCGTCGCAACAACGACGCGACGCATTCGGTTTTGTATTTTCCCTCGTCATCCGTCGTAAAAGCGATTTGACGATGAATGTTGTGAAGACTGACGGTATCGTAATCGACCATCGTAATCTTACCGATACCCGAGGTCCCCAACGCCATCGCCAAGGTACATCCCAAACCGCCCGAACCGATAACAGCAATCTCTTTTTCCGCCAAACGTCGTTGCGTCTCCTCGCCCCAAAGTTGGATTTGCCGATGAAAATACGTTTCCGGTGTCACGGTAATGCCTTTCTCTCTTTTAGTTCTTTTTCAAACGCCCATATTTTGCGATGTTGCGTCACGGCGGCTTTTTCTATCTCCTCGACCAACATCGACTCCTTATCCTCCAAAACCATTTCCACTTCACCTTCGGGAGAAACCAGCATCGTATCGCCGTAAAAATGCCACTTGAAGGAGTCGTCGATATATTCGCCAATACGATTGGCGCGCAAAACGTAACATCCGTGCAAGAACGCTTGCGTTTTGATAATCTCACGCCATCGGTTATGCGAACCGAACGTCGATGCGGTCGGCAACAACACCAAGTCGACCTTTTTTTTTGTAACGTAATGCCAAAAATAGTCGAAATGGATTTCGTAGCCGCCCATTACCATAACCCTGAATCCGTCCAGTTTAAACGTCATCGGTTCGTGAAGCTTCTCGACGGGATTGGCAAAAAAAGTTTTTTCGTCCCAATGTTTGTAGGGAATCAAAATTTGCTGTTCGTAATAACGGATATTCGAAGGAGAAATTTTGGCGACCACTTTGTGGTATCCGTCTTTTTTCACTTGCACCACGGGAGCGACGAATACGACGCCATATTCCGAAGACAACGTTCGCAAAAACTCCAAATGTTTTTTGGTTTGGGTTTTGACCATGTTTTTCGACATGGTGGCCAACTCTTTGAAAAAGTGATTCAGGACATATTCGCCAAGCAGTATCAGCCTCGCACCTCTTTCCGTCGCTTTTTTGAGATAAAACTCGAGACGCGTCGCATTCATACCGAGTGTCGGTAACTGCAGTGCCGCTACTGTCAGCGATTTTGCCATGGTATTCCTCCGGGTATTCGCTAGCGTCTACGCTTCGTTGTTTCGGTTTTCTTGCCGTATAATTTCCACTTTCGCTTTCGCTTCTTCGAGCATCTTTTGCGCCGATTTGATGACGGCGGTACCCTTTTCATAAAGCTTTACCGCCTCTTCCAATTCGATATCCGGCTGCGCCAATCGTTCCAAAATCTCCTTGGCATATTCCAATTTTTTTTCAAACGTCTCTTGTTTCATTCAAAATCTCCGCAATACGATAGTCAAATTTGTCCAACTCCACCAAAAAAGCGTCGTGTCCGTAATCGCTATCGACCTCCAGATACGTATAAGGTTGTCCGTTACGCTCCAACATCTTTGCGATATGCGCCATCTCTTCGGGGAAAAAGAGATAATCGGATTTGAAGCTTATCAGATGCACCCTCGCTTTGATACGTTTGATCGCTTCGTAAAGCGAATCGTACCCGCGTGCCAGATTGAAGGTATTGATCGCTTTGACGATATAAAGATAGCTAAGCGGGTCGAAATAGCGGGCGAAATTGGCGGTGTTGTACTCCATGTAGCGCTCCACTTCGTAGCGACCGAAAAGCTCGAAAAGCCCGTCGTTACTGACGTAGTTTCGACCGAACTTTTTATCCATCGAGTCGGGAGAGAGATAGGAGATATGCCCCGCGATGCGCCCTATCGCCAAACCGTCCAACCCGTGTTCCTTAAAATCGTCCGGATCGTAATTGCCGTTTTTAAAACGCGGATCGCGTCGTATCGCCTCGATAGCGACCTTGTTGAACGCAATCGTCCACGGTCTGGTAGCATAAGTCGCCGCCAATGCGATGATTTCGTCGGAAAAATTGGGATAATCGACCGCAAACTGCAACGCCTGCATCCCGCCCATCGAGCCGCCGACAATCGCTTTGACACGGTAAATGCCCAACTCCGAAAGCAGATGCATCTGCGCGCGTATCATATCTTTGATCGTCACGACGGGAAACTTCAACCGATACGGCTCCAACGACGGATAACTCTCGCTCATCGGTCCGGTAGAGCCGAAACACGATCCGATCACATTGGTGCAGATGACAAAATATCTGCGCGTATCGATCGCTTTACCCTCGCCGATCAAACCGTCCCACCAACCGGGTTTACGATCCCCTTCGTAAAGGCCCGCGGCATGGTGTGAACCGCTCAACGCATGACAGACCAACACGACATTGTTTTTCTCTTGGTTAAGTTCGCCGTAAGTCTCGTAAGCGATATTGTACGGTTCGAGGATACGCCCGCTCTCGAGATAGAGCGGCGAACTGAAATGCGCGGTTTTGGTTTCGATTTTCATACGCTACTTTGATATCCGTGTTGTTGTTGCTGTATTCTATCCAATTTGGACTTTTGTTTAATAGAACAAAAAAAGAATCATTAGCGATTAAGCGCAATCACACGAAACTTCTCGTCCTTTATAATAAATTAAAGAGGATACGATAGCATAGTTCATTCATCGTTTCTCTCTCGTCCAATATCCAAACAGCATTTATCTTTTCCAACTAATTAACATTTTCTCTATCTTTAAGGGGATTATCGTTTGAAAATATTAGAATAAAAGTCTATATTATATATTGAGTTTTGACTCATTTATATTTTAACTATAAACGAGTCAACCGAACAATTAAATGTATAGCTTATAAAATACTATATTTTTGCCAACGCCCGTTTCAGATCCTCTATCAAATCTTGCGTATCCTCCAGTCCGACGCTAAGGCGGATCAGTCCTTCGGGTACGCCTGCAGCTTCGAGTTCTTCTTTGTTGAGTTGCTGATGGGTGGTGCTGGCGGGATGTGTGATGATCGACTTGCTATCGCCGATATTGACGACGACGGAAAAGATTTCGGTACTATCTGCGATACGTTGCGCAGCCTCTTTGCTCTCGACTTCGAAACTAAGCAATCCGCTTGCCATGCCTTCTTTGAAATAGCGTTGTGCCAAATCGTAGTGCGGCGAACTCTTGAGTCCCGGATAGTTGACCTTTTTGACTTTGGGGTGCGATTCCAAAAACTCGGCAATCGCCAAAGCCGAAGCGGAGTGCTGACGCATACGAAGCGGCAAGGTCTCCAAACCTTGGATATGCAACCACGAATTAAAAGGACTCGGCGCGCCTCCGAGATCGCGTAAGAGCGCCAAGCGTACGCGTAGCGTAAAGATAGGCAGCGGTACATCGACATAGACCAAGCCGTGATAACTCGCATCGGGTTCATTGAAATGGTAGTAACGGGAGTTGCCTTTGATTTTCTCTACCAGATTGTCGCGCTCGACGATAATGCCGCCCAGCGCCAGCCCTTGCCCCGTCGTATATTTGCTGGTCGAGTGCACGACCAGATCGATGCCGTACGAAAGCGGTTTGCACAAAACCGGCGTGGCGACGGTATTGTCCACGCAACTGAGAATCCCGTGTTCGTTTGCTATCTCGGCGATCGCTTCGATATCGGCGACGTCGATACTCGGATTGGTGAGGCTTTCGAAAAGTATCAGCTTCGTCTTTTCGTCGATGAGCGGCTCAAGCGTACTTAAGTCGTTGACATCGAAAAAGCGCGCTTCGATGCCGAAACGTTTGATCGTATGCGTCGCCAAAGTATTGGTACCCCCGTAAACTTGCGATGCGACGACGATGTTGTCCCCCGCCTCGGCGATATTGGCGATCGTATAAAATATCGCCGCCATCCCCGATGCCGTCCCTATCGCCGCGACACCCCCTTCAAGCGCGGCAAAGCGCTTCTCAAAGACATCGGTGGTGGGGTTCATCAATCTTGTATAGATATTGCCAAGCTCCTTGAGCGCAAAGAGGTTGGCGGCATGTTCGCTGTCGCGAAATTGATAGGCCGTACTTTGATAAATAGGTACCGCCATCGTACCTTGCGTGTCTTTTTCGTATCCTGCATGGATCGCCAAGGTCTGTTCATGCATCGAATGTTCCTATTTTTTATTTTTTACGATCTTTTCCAAAGCGGTAGCTTGCTCGTTTTTTACGGGTGTGTTTTTCTCTTCGCTCTCTTTCTTTTCGGACGGAGCCTCTTTTTTGACGGTTCTAACACTGTTGGTCGGTTCGTAAGTCAACATCGTACCGAGCATCAAACCGCCTTCGCTCACTTTGATTTTTCGTACGGTCATCTCGCCTTTGACCCTGCCGTCTTGGTTGATCTCCAAAAGCTCCGTCGCAACGACCGTACCTTCGATTTCCCCGTTGACGATGATATGTTTAGCCATCATTTTTTTGGTCTCGACGCGCCCGTTTTTGGTGATGTGTATCGTGTCGCAGTCGCTCATCACCGCTTCGAGCTTACCGTCGGAAACGATCTTTTTGGCATGGATCGTATCGGCGACATATCCCGTTTGCGTCACTTCCAAGTTGTCGCAATGCACTGTCCCGTTGATCTTACCGCTGACGGTTACTTTTTTGGCGGAGACATCACCGGTCACCACCCCTTCTTTCCCGATGACGACATCCTCTTCTACTTTGACATCACCGTGTACTTTACCGTCGATACGAATGCTCCCGCACCCTTTGACATTTCCCAAAATCTCCATACATCCCGTAATAGCAGCCATTCCGCTCTGCACAGCGGCGGATGTACTCGGCGTAGAAAATATCTCGGATTTTTTCTCCTGTTTGCCACTACCGAAAAACGCCATCGCTAATCCTTTTTAAAGATATTTTGTTGTGCTCTATTGTATCTCATTCGGATTTAAAGATAGAAATATTCTCATTGTAATTTTTTGATAGAGGGTTTTCATCGAAGGCTTATGGGTTTGCCGTATCGGCTACCGCTTCAAAGCGATACCGGAGAAAAAGCTCGTTTAACTGTGATAGTTCGGCGACTCTTTGGTAATCGTCACGTCATGCACATGCGACTCTTTAAGCCCTGCGGAGGTAATTTCGACAAACTCAGCTTTTTCCCAAAATACGGGGATACTCTCGGAACCGCAATAGCCCATAGACGAGCGCAAGCCGCCAATCATTTGATGGATCACATCTGCAATCTTTCCGCGATAGGGCACGCGTCCTTCGATCCCTTCGGGCACCAGCTTGTCGGCTGCGGTGCCTTCTTGGAAATAGCGGTCGGTGCTGCCTTTGGTCATCGCACCGATACTTCCCATGCCGCGATACTCTTTAAACTGTCTGCCGTTATAGATGATCATTTCGCCCGGTGCTTCGTAAGTGCCCGCCAACGCGGAGCCGAGCATCACACTGCTGGCACCCACCGCCAATGCCTTGGCAATATCGCCGGAGTATTTGATACCACCGTCCGCGATGACGGGTACATCGTGTTTTCGCGCCTCTTCGGCGACTTCGTCGATCGCCGAGATCTGCGGCACGCCGACACCCGCGACGATACGCGTCGTACAGATGGAGCCGGGACCGATACCCACCTTGACTGCATCCGCACCCGCTTCGATCAAATCTCTTGCGGCAGCGGCGGTGGCGATATTGCCCGCGACGACATCGACATCGAGCTCTTTTTTGATCATTTTGAGCGTATCGATAATCCCTTGCGAGTGACCGTGTGCGGAATCGAGCACGATCGCATCGACACCCGCTTCGACCAAAGCGCGCGCTCTATCGAGTTGCCCCACACCAATCGCCGCGGCGACGCGCAAACGACCGAATTCGTCTTTGTTGGCGTTGGGGTATTGCTCTTTCTTCTCGATATCTTTGATCGTAATCAGCCCCGCCAACGTGCCGTCCTCTTCGACGATGGGAAGCTTTTCGATCTTGTGCTTTTGCAACACCTGCGCCGCCTCTTCGAGCGTCGTACCTTTGGGAGCGGTAACAAGCGGCGCGGGGGTCATGACCTCTTTGACTTTCAGCGACATATCGGAGATAAAACGCATATCGCGATTGGTAATGATGCCGATGAGTTTGCGCGCTTCGTCCACAACGGGCACACCGGAAATTTTGTACTCCGCCATAAGCGCATCGGCTTCCGCCACACTCGCTTCGGGAGAGATATAGATAGGATCGATGATGATACCGCTTTCGCTCTTTTTGACCTTTTTAACCTGCAATACCTGCGATTCGATATCCATATTTTTGTGAATGACGCCGATACCCCCGAGACGCGCCATGGCAATCGCGGCTTTAAATTCGGTGACGGTATCCATCGCCGCGGAAACGATAGGGATATTGAGCGACACGTTACGCGTCAAACGGGTTGTCACGTCGACCTCTTTGGGCAGTACGGTGGAGTGTTGGGGTACCAACAAAACATCTTCGAACGTCAATGCGCGTTTTTTTATTCTCATCATCTTTCCCTTTCGTTGTAAGTATCGTGGTAGGCTATGGCTTTTTCCATGCTTGCCGCCGCATCGAAGAGTCTCTTTTCGTCGAACGCTTTGGCGATCAGTTGCAATCCTACGGGCATGCCTTCGGCGTTTTTCGCTACGGGCAAACTGATAGCGGGCAGACCCGCCAAGTTCACCCCCAAGGTGTACATATCGGACTTGTACATCTCCAAAGGATCGTGGATACTGCCGAGTTTCGGCGCGACGGAAGGAGCGACGGGAGAGAGAATCACGTCCGCTTCTTCGAAGACGGCGTTGTAAGCGTCGCGAATCAAATGACGCACTTTTTGGGCTTTGACATAGTACGCGTCGTAATATCCGCTGGAGAGTACGAAGTTACCCAACAATATACGACGCTTCACCTCTTCGCCGAAGCCTTCGCTTCGAGTGTTGAAAAAGAGCTCTTGCGTATTGTTTGCGGCGGCGCGTCTTCCGTAACGAATGCCGTCGTAGCGCGCGAGGTTGGTCGCCGCTTCGGCTGTCGCCAAAATATAGTAGGTGGCGATATCGTATTTGGTGTTTTTCATCGTTTTGTGCACGATCCTATGTCCCGCCTCTTTCAAACGCCTCACTGTCTCTTCGAAAGCGTTGCGCACATCCGCATCCGCCTCTTCGACATAATTGTCTATTACGGCGATTGTCATTTTGGCATTGCGATCGAGACGATCCGCAATCGATTCGTACTCGAACTCCGCCGAGGTGGAGTCTTTGGGATCGTGCCCTTTGATCGCATCGTACAAAATTGCCGCATCTTCGACATTTTGCGCAATGGGACCGATCTGATCGAGACTCGACGCATACGCCGCCAAGCCGTATCGACTCACGCGTCCGTAAGTGGGCTTCATGCCTACGACCCCGCAATAGGCCGCGGGCTGTCTGATGGAACCGCCCGTATCGCTTCCGAGCGCCGCGATAGCGATGCCCGCCGCCACCGCCGCCGCCGAACCGCCGGAACTTCCGCCGGGTACGCGGGTCGGATCGTGAGGGTTTTTCGTCGGACCGTAAAAGGAGCTCTCCGTCGTCGATCCCATCGCAAACTCGTCCATATTGGCGCGTCCAAACGCCATCATACCGTGCTTTTTGAGATTGACAATCGCCGTCGCTTCGTAAGGAGCGATATACCCTTGCAAGATTTTGGACGCCGAAGTGACCGGCCACCCTTTGACTTGAATGTTGTCTTTGATCAAGATCGGCACACCTTCGCCGCTCTTTTCAAACCCTACATAAGCGTTGAGATCGCTTTGCTTGGCTTTTGATTCCAAGTCGGCGACAATCTCGCTCAATTCCTCTTTGCTTTTTGTCAATGCCTCTTTGAGTGTTATCACGTCTCAATCCCTGTCAAACTCTGTAATTTTCAAAAACAATTATAGCCAAAACTCGATTTGAGCTTAAATCTCTTTGCGTTTTTTATAATACGCCACAACCGCCAAACCGATACCTACCAAAGCAAAGATAAAAAGGATGGAGCCCACGATCACTTCCGTAGGTACGGGTTTGCCGAGATCCCACATCAGCCTATCACCTCTCGACAACGTTCGCAGAGGCTATCTTCCGCCTTCGCCGCATAGCGCCAACACCTCGGGCACTTGTGTCCCGACGCTTTATGCACGCCAAAGTGCAGTTGACCCACCTCGAAGCTCGCCAACTTCTCCGTCTCGCTTATATCTTTACAAGCGGAAACCACAAACCAATCCTCCAAATCCTTCGCCTCTTTTAAGCCGAAACGCTCGCAATCGCCGACGATCTCAAGCTCCAGTGTCGCTTTGATGCGCTTCTCTTTTTTAAGTCCGTCAACGATCTCGTAAAACTTCTCACGTGCCTCAAGCAAAAGCACATCGTCGAAGGGAGCCTCGACGCTCGGAATCGGCGTATAGCTCAGATCAAAAATATCCTCCGCATCGCCTCGAAGCACCGCGGGCGCATAAGAGAGCACCTCATCGGCGGTATAGGTCAACACCGGCGCGACCAGCAACAGCATCGCTTTGGCGATATGATACATCGCCGTTTGTGTCGCGCGTCGGCTCGACGCCTCTTTGGCATCGCAGTAGAGACGGTCTTTGGTAATGTCAAGATAGATGCCGCTAAGCTCGTTGGTGACGAAGTGATTGAGCGTTGCGAAAGCTCTAAGGAAGTCATACGCCTCGAAGCTTTGACGCACGCTCTCGAAAACATCCGCAGCTTTGGCAAGAATCCAGCGATCCAATGCGCCAAGCGCCTCCATCTCAAGCGGTGTATCCAAATCGTCGATATTGGCAAGCAAAAAACGGAAGGTGTTGCGCAGTTTGCGGTACTGTTCGGCGGTCTGTTTCAAGATATTGTCGCTGATCTTCAGATCGGCTTGATAATCACTCAACGCCACCCACAAGCGCAGTATCTCCGAACCGTACTGCTGCATCACCTTTTCGGGCGCTACGACATTGCCTTTGGACTTAGACATCTTCTCGCCCTTCTCATCCACCGTAAAACCGTGCGTCAAGAGCGTTTCGTAAGGCGCTTTGGCATGGAGTGCGCTACTGAGCAAAAGCGAAGATTGGAACCACCCGCGGTGCTGATCGCTTCCCTCCAAATAGAGCGAAGCGGGATAATCACCCGCATCGTAGTTGCCGCTAAGCAGCACGCTGTTCCATGTTGAGCCGCTATCGAACCACACATCGAGGATATCGTCGATCTTTTCGAGGTTGGCGGGATTGTAGCCGCTATTTTCGGGAAGCAGCTCCGCAATATCGAACTTATACCACGCATCGGCACCATACTCGTCAAAAAGCGAAGCGATGTGCGCAAGCACCGCTTCGTCCAAAATCACCTCTTTGGTACGTTTGTCTCTAAAAAAGGCAATAGGCACCCCCCAACTGCGCTGACGCGAGATACACCAGTCGGGTCGTTGCTCGATCATCGGTTTAAGCCTGTTTTTCGCCGTCTCGGGGTAGAAGCCGACCGATTCGATCGCTTCCAGAGCAATCTCACGTAGGCTCTTTTGCTCCCCTTCCGGCGTGCCGTCTACGGCGATAAACCACTGGTTAGTCGCGCGGTAAATGAGCGGCTTTTTGGTACGCCAACAGTGCGGATAGGAGTGGGTAAATTTGCTGACTTTAAGCAAATTCTCGCCCAAAAGCTCCAAAATCGGTTCGTTGGCTTTAAAGATATGCATACCGACGAATTTTTCGGGTTCGGGAAGAAGGTTTTTGCCGACAACCGACTCGTCGTAACATCCTCTTTCGTCCACCGGCATGATCACTTCCAAACCGTATTTGAGTCCGACGCGATAGTCGTCCTCTCCGTGCCCCGGTGCGGTATGTACCGCTCCCGTACCGCCGCTCATTTCGACATGTTCACCCAACACGATCGTAGAGGGCCTTCCGTTAAGCGGATTGATCGCCAAAAGCCCTTCTAACTCTACCGGAGAGATTTTTCTATCGGCATGTCCGCTCACCACCCCCTCTTCGATCATCGCGTCGTAGCGTGCTTCGGCGACGATGTGCCCGTCGGAGGTGAGTACGTACATCTCGTCGGGATGGATGGCGATGCCGCTATTGGCAGGCAACGTCCACGGTGTGGTCGTCCAGATAACGATACCCGCTTTACCGTGAATGTCGAGACGCTCTTTCGCCGCATCGGAAAGCTCGAAGTGCACATAGATGGAGTAATCCTCTTTCTCTTTATACTCCACTTCCGCATCCGCCAGCGCCGTCTGCGCCGCCCACGACCAGTAGATCGGCTTGTGACGCTCCACCAAAAGCCCTTTGCGCGCAATGTCGCAAAGGGTACGGTAGATATTTGCCTCGAACTTAAAATCCATCGTCACGTAGGGGTGTTCCCAATCGGCAATCACCCCAAGCTTTTTAAAACTTTCGCGCTGAATATCGATGTAGGTCGCCGCATGTTCGCGACAAAGCGCACGAAAAGCCTCGGTAGGCATCGCCTCTTTTTTCGCTTTGCCGATTTTTTCTTCCACCTTTTGCTCGATCGGCAAACCGTGACAGTCCCAGCCCGGCGTCAAGCGTACCGCACGTCCTTGAAAATAGTTGAACTTGACGATGATATCTTTGAGAATCTTGTTGAGCGCATGCCCGATATGAATATCGCCGTTGGCGTACGGCGGTCCGTCATGCAGCGTAAAGAGCGGCGCGCCCTCGCGACACTTCTTCATCTTTTCGTATACGCCTTTTTCAAACCACTCGGCGTAACGTGCAGGCTCGTTTTTAGGCAGGTTGCCGCGCATTGGAAAGTCGGTTTTGGGAAGGAGTAGCGTTGCTTTGTAATCCATCGTCGTATGACCTCTGTCGTTTTGTCGCTCCGAAGATACCGAAGGCACGATACGGAATATAGAAAAGACGCCGTATCGGTACGGTAACGCAAGCGGTAATAGTTGACGCGATTATACCTCAAGGCGTATTAGAGGCTACTTTTCGCTATCATTACGGTATGCAAAAGATACACGAAACGGTCAAAGAGATTATCGATATATTAAAAGCGCGTCGCCAAAGCGTTACGTTTGCCGAAAGCTGTACCGGCGGCGGCGTGGCGGCGACCTTTACCGCCGTGCCCGGCGCATCGGCTGTTTTTAACGGTAGTGTCGTTACGTATGCCAACGAAATCAAACATCGCTGGCTCGGCGTTTCCGAAGAGGTGCTCGCTACCTACGGCGCCGTCAGCGAAGAGTGCGTTTCGCAAATGCTCGACGGTGTAAAAAAACTAGTGCAAGCCGATTACGCCGTAGCGATTTCAGGGATTGCCGGTCCCGACGGCGGCACGCCTCAAAAACCCGTAGGTACGGTCTATATCGGTTTGTTAACACCCGATTTCAAAGAGGTTGAACACCATATCTTCGACGGAAATCGAGAAGCAATACAACGCCAATCGATCGCACGCGCACTCACCCAGTTAAGAAGCCGTTTATAAAATTTTTGTAAAATTTTTTGATTTTTTACTTGACAATAAAGCCGCTCTTGGCTATAATTCCGTCCACTTATTCGGAAGATTTCCGAAAAAGAGACGACCCGTTAGCTCAGTTGGTAGAGCAACTCCCTTTTAAGGAGTGGGCCCTTGGTTCGAATCCAAGACGGGTCACCACTATTTACTTTTGCGGCGGTAGTTCAGCCGGTTAGAATACCTGCCTGTCACGCAGGGGGTCGCGGGTTCGAGTCCCGTCCGCCGCGCCACTTTGAAGACCCGTTAGCTCAGTTGGTAGAGCAACTCCCTTTTAAGGAGTGGGCCCTTGGTTCGAATCCAAGACGGGTCACCACCGTACAGTTTCATCAAGGTCGCTTAGCTCAGTTGGTAGAGCGCCACCCTTACAAGGTGGATGCCAGTGGTTCGAGTCCACTAGCGACCACCATCTATTTGTGACTGTTCGGAACTAGATGACCCTTTCATCTAGTGGCCAAGGATGCTACGTTTTCAGCGTAGTCACAGAGGTTCAAATCCTCTAAGGGTCGCCATTTTACGCGGTCGCTTAGCTCAGTTGGTAGAGCGCCACCCTTACAAGGTGGATGCCAGTGGTTCGAGTCCACTAGCGACCACCATCTTTTGCGGCGGTAGTTCAGCCGGTTAGAATACCTGCCTGTCACGCAGGGGGTCGCGGGTTCGAGTCCCGTCCGCCGCGCCATCGCTTCTTACTATTTTTCAAACGTCTTCACATTGCGGATGTGGCGGAATTGGTAGACGCGCTAGATTCAGGTTCTAGTGGGAGCAATCCCGTGGAGGTTCGAGTCCTCTCATCCGCACCATCGTAAAGAACCTATTTTTCCCATGCAATCGGTGTTTTTCCTTCTTTTTCCAAATAGTCGTTAATACGCGAAAAAGGCTTGCTTCCGAAAAATCCGCGATAGGCAGAGAGCGGCGAAGGGTGCGGTGCTTTAATGACATGGTGTTTACTCATATCGATCATCGCCCCTTTCTTTTGCGCATACGCACCCCAAAGCACAAAGACCACCCCCTCTTTTTCGCGGTTAATCACCTCGATGACACGATCGGTAAAGCGCTCCCACCCCTTACCTTGGTGCGATCCGGGCTTGCCCGCTTCGACGGTCAGCACCGCGTTGAGCAGCAACACACCTTGCTCTGCCCACCCTTGTAGATAACCCGAAGCGAAACGATCGATACCCGTATCCTCTTTGAGCTCCGTAAAGATATTGACAAGCGATTTGGGCAGCGGCGAGACTTCGGGGCGCACCGAGAAGCACAGCCCGTGCGCATGTCCCGGTGTCGGGTAGGGATCTTGTCCGAGAATCACCACTTTGACCTTATCAAGCGGCGTACTGTTAAGCGCATTGAACCAAAGTTTCGGTTCGGGGAAAATCCTCTTGCCCTTGTGCATTTCTTCTACCAAAAAACTGCGCAGTTGCCGCATATAGGGCTGCTCGAACTCCGCTTGCAAATGCGCCAACCACGAGGGGTGCAAAGCTATCTGTTGTTTCATAACCCAAAGCCTAACACCACTTTACTTTAAATCGCTTGACGCTGCTTTAAAAAAACGTTATACTTGTCATATATGTATGATGAAAGGAAGACTATGCTAAGTGTGCGCCTGCCAAAAGAGATGGAAGCGCGTATCGAAAGATTGGCGAAGGCGACAAAAAGACCTAAGAGTTTTTTTGTCAAAGAGGCGTTAAGCAACTATCTCGAAGATATGGAAGAGTACTACGAAGCGCTTAAGCGCCGTAACGATCCGAATAGGAACCTTATCAGCCTCGAAGAGCTGGAGCACGCCCTTGAGCTACACGATACGCATTGACGATAAGGTGATCAAAGATCTGAAAAAGATCGACAAAGCATGGCAAAAACGGATTTTATACAAGATCAAGACAACCCTGGCAGAAAATCCTTATAGCGGTAAAAAGTTAGTAGGCGATCTCTCGCCCTTTTGGCGCCTTCGCGTAGGCGATTATAGAGTGATTTATACCATCGAAGAGAAGATCGTTACGGTCGAAGTCGTAAAGATCAGGCATCGCAAAGAAGCCTATTAGTCTCTATTTTAGTCGAATACGCACACTCTGCTCATGTGCGGTCAATCCTTCCGTATGCGCGATCATCGCGCACGCTTCTCCGATGGCGTCGATGCCCGCTTTGCTCATCGAGATGATCGAAGACTTTTTCAAGAAGTGCTCGACACTCAGCGGCGAATAGAACTTCGCCGTACCGCCCGTAGGCAAAGTGTGGTTGGGACCTGCGATATAGCGCTCTATCTCGCTTTGCACCCTTTGCGCCAACGCTTCGCTCGGAGTGATCAAAATAGAGCTTGCCATCTCGTCGTGTTCCGCTTGAGAAAGCAGATCGATCGCCAGATAGTCGGCGCGCGCCGCCTCGTCCGCCAAGATGCCGATCTCCGAGGGCCCCGCGATCATATCGATGTTTACCTCCCCGTAAACCAACTTTTTGGCGGTGGCTACAAAGATATTGCCGGGTCCGGTAATCACATCGACTTTGGGAATCGTCTCGGTGCCGTATGCCATCGCCCCGATTGCCGATGCGCCGCCCACTTTAAAGACCTTTTTCACACCGCAGAGGTGACACGCAGCCAAGAGTAGTTCGTTTAGCTCATTATCGGGCGCGGGGGTACAAACGACAATCTCCTCAACACCCGCCACT
>JALVPA010000141.1 GCA_027026055.1 Campylobacteraceae bacterium
TACTCAAGGAGATCAAAGAGCGACTCTACTTTCTTTATGATGTGGGATTGGGATACCTGACGCTTAGTCGCGACGCGCGTACCATCTCGGGCGGCGAGGCACAACGTATCCGTATCGCGTCGCAAATTGGTAGCGGACTTACGGGTGTAATGTATGTACTGGACGAGCCGAGTATCGGTCTGCACGAGCGCGATACGATGAAGTTGATCCGCACGCTCAAGTCCTTGCGAGACAAAGGCAACACCGTCATTGTTGTCGAGCACGACAAAGAGACGATTATGGCGGCCGATCACATCGTCGATATCGGACCCGGTGCGGGAGCATACGGCGGCGAAGTGGTCTTTAGCGGTACGGTCAAGCAGTTGCAACGCGCCAAGAGTCTGACGGCACACTATCTTAGCGGAAAGAAGAAGATAGAGCACCGCCATCATCGCAAACAAGGGCACTGGATCGAGATAAAAAACGTCACCGTCAACAATATCCGAAACCTCGATGCCAAGATCCCGTTACACAATTTCGTTTGCATCACGGGGGTGAGCGGCAGCGGCAAGAGTTCGTTGATTTTACAAACGCTGCTTCCCGTTGCCAAAGAGTTGCTTAACCGCGCCAAAAAGGTGCATAAGGTAGACGGTGTGGAGATCGTGGGGCTGGAGCAATTGGACAAAGTAATCTATCTCGATCAAAGTCCCATCGGTCGCACTCCACGCTCCAATCCTGCCACCTATACGGGTGTGATGGATGAGGTACGCAAGCTTTTCGCACAGACGAAAGAAGCGGAGCTTCGCGGCTACAAAGTAGGGCGTTTTAGCTTTAACGTCAAAGGCGGGCGCTGCGAGAAGTGCCAAGGCGAAGGGCAGATCAAAATAGAGATGCATTTTTTGCCCGATGTGATGGTGACCTGCGATGCGTGTAACGGTACGCGCTATAATGCACAAACACTCGAAGTGCGCTATAAGGGAAAAAATATCGCCGAAGTGCTCTCAATGAGTGTCGGCGAGGCGTTGGAGTTTTTCAAGGCGATTCCGGCTATCGCCGCCAAGCTAAAAACACTTAAAGATGTCGGGCTCGATTATATCAAACTGGGTCAAAACGCCACGACGCTCTCTGGCGGTGAGGCGCAGCGCATCAAACTTGCCAAAGAGCTCAGCCGTAAAGATACCGGCAAGACGCTCTATATCCTCGACGAACCCACCACAGGACTGCATTTTGCCGATGTCGATAGGCTGACGGGCGTGTTACATCACTTGGTGGAACTCGGTAATACTGTCGTGGTGATCGAACACAACCTCGATATGATTAAAAACGCCGATTATGTTATCGATATGGGACCCGAAGGCGGAAGCAAAGGCGGCAAGATCATCGCGACGGGCACGCCGGAAGCGTTGGCAAAAGACTACAAAACGACGGGAAGCTATACCGGGGAGTATCTAGCGAAAGAATCGGAGGAAGGAGGTCAATAGCGTTTATAACGCTTTTGATTCGAATGCGGCTGTTTTTTTGTAGCTTGTGATGATTTGATAGAATACATAATGGCATTTTTTATGATCCATAGTACGATGATAACCGCCAATATCTCATATCCTATCATCCACAAAATAAAGACAGATGAGTCGAGTCCTACGTTCAGCGAACCGAAAATCGCCGCTTTTCCTCTCGCTACGTAAAAGAAAACGAAAAGCAAACCCGTAATATAAGGAAGTATGGCGAAATAGATACCGAAAAAGAGCATCTCTTTGCCCGGAGGGAAAAAGAGAATGGGAGTTTTGCTTAGATCCACCTCTCTTTGCATGTAGCTGGGTCTAACCGCTTTTTTTTTACGTTGGATCGGAGTGCCGTAATCGATTTTTTGACCTACCGCCTCTATGGGATCCATTCTTTCTCCTTTTCCTTTTGCTTGCCAATGTGGTAACGACTTATTCAGCTATATTAGTATATTATAGCTTAGGGTAGAATAAATATATTCGAAATCTCACCTATGCAGGTAATAGCCGTGAAAAAAACCATTACGATTATCGATACGTTCGGATTCTTTTTTCGTTCTTATTATGCATTGCCGCCGCTACGTAATCAAGAAGGGTTTCCGACCGGGTTGCTGACGGGGTTTGTCAATTTGGTCGATTCGTTGCATCGCGACCATGCGACCGACTATTTGGTTTTTGCTCTCGATGCACCCGGTCCAAGCTTTCGCAACGAGATCTATCCCGAATACAAAGCCAATCGACCCGAAGCGCCCGAAGAGCTCAAGTTGCAACTTCCCGTTGCTATCGAATGGATACGCAAAATGGGATTCGCAAACCTTTCGAAAGAGGGCTTCGAAGCGGACGACGTCATCGCTACGGTGACGCGTTTTGCGGAAGAGCAGGGCATGAAAGTCAGTATCGTTTCGCATGATAAAGATCTTTATCAACTTATCGACGACAAACGCGTGGTGCTTTACGACGCCATCAAACGCAAAGAGATAGACGAAAAGGGCTGTTATGAGAAGTTCGGCGTCTATCCGAAAGATTTTATCGATTTTCAAGCGTTGGTGGGCGATAGCAGCGATAATGTGCCCGGCGTCAAAGGGATCGGAGTCAAAACCGCCGCCAAACTCATCAATCGCTTTCATACGCTCGAAGAGATCTATGCGCATATCGAAGAGGCAGGCACACCGCGTATTCGAAAGTTACTATTGGAGGGTAAAGAGAACGCGTTTCTTTCCAGAGAATTGGTCAAAATGCGCGACGATATTTTCGATACGCTCAATCTTTCGCAATTTGTTTTTGAGGAGCGAAATTATTTGAGTTGTTTGGTCGACGAATTTAAAAAATACGATATGAAACAAGCGCTAAAAAAAGCCGAAACCAAAAACGGCGAAGCGGGATGCCCCGTCGAAGCCGAAACATCCGAAACCGTAGCTTCTCAAACTCGATCCCACTACGATCCGCTCTTATTTGAAGCGATTACGCTTGATACGCCGGACGTGCTTTTCGAGGTCGTCGATAAACTCGGCAAAGAGAGCCTTGTAGCGTTCGATACGGAAACGACGGGCTTGGATACGCGGCATGACAGCTTGGTCGGATTTAGCTTCTGTACCGACGAGAATAAGGCCTATTACGTGCCGGTGGGACATCGCTATCTCGGCGTAGGAAGACAGATTTCGTCGGAAGATGCCGAAAAAGCGATCAAAAAGATTCTAAGCACCAAGCTTATAGGACAAAATCTCAAATTCGATTTGGGATTGCTCTATCGCCGTTTCGGGGTAAAAGAGATCGTTCCTTACGCCGATACGATGATTATGGCGTGGCTTGTCGATCCCGGAAGCAAAGTAGGATTGGATGCGTTGGCGTGGCGCTATTTTCGTTACGAAATGAAATCTTACAAAGATACGGTCAAAAAGGGCGAAGATTTTTCAAGCGTAGCGATAGAAGAAGCAACTTTTTATGCCGCTGAGGATGCGTGGATGACCTTTTTGCTCTACAAAGCGATTCGCAAAAAGATGGAGTTGGGATCGTTGGCGCATCTGCTCAAAGAAGCGGCTACGGTGGAGTATCCCTTTATCAACGTCCTTATCCGTATGGAAGGGGCGGGAATCAAAGCGGACACAAAACGTCTCGAATCGCTCAAAACGGAGCTGCAACGCGAACTCGATACGCTTACCAAAGAGATTTACGCCTTGGCGGGCGGAGAGTTCAATATCCGTTCGACGCAACAACTCGGCGTCGTTTTGTTTCAAAAACTGGGGCTTAAAGGGGGCAAAAAAACCAAAACGGGTTACAGTACCAACGAAGCGGTGTTGCAATCGCTTAAAACGGAGCATCCCGTTATCGAAAAGATTTTGGCATATCGCGAACACCAAAAGATGCTTTCGACCTATGTCGTGCCGCTGCTCAAACTTGCGAAACAAGAAGAAAACAGCCGAATTCATACTTCCTTTTTGCAG
>JALVPA010000142.1 GCA_027026055.1 Campylobacteraceae bacterium
CGCACCGACTTGAACGACGATTATGTCAAAAATATGGCGGTGCTCCTGCAGTCGCTCGATAACGACGGTAACGCCGATAACGGGATTGTCATCACCGACGCGATGCGAGAGGCGTTCCTTGACGATCGCTTCGATATCGCGACAATAGATGCCGAAACGCTCCAAGCCATTATCGAAGAGACGGGCAAAGAGAGCGTGGATGTCGAAGAGGCGATGGCACACGTCAAAGAGATGCTTATCAAACAGAGCGATCTCGACGAAGAGGACTTCGAAAACGACAAGAGCGACGATACGCCTTCGGAGACAGATGCCGCACCGGCAGAAATCGCGGGCGTGCTGAGCTTCGAAGAGACGGTCGTGGACTTTGACGCCGTAACCGTAGAGGGTCGCTACGATAGTGTCGATTTGACCGACGGCGCACATAGCGTGCTTAACCTCTCTTTGGAGGATGTGCTCGAAATCACAGGCGGCGCCTCTTTGGTCATTAAAGCCGACGGAGACGATAGCGTCGAGTTGGAAGGCGAATGGGAACAAACGGATGCTAACGTCTATACCGCCGAAGAGGACATCAGCGTCATTATCGACGGCGCGGCGAGCGTACACTTCGACGAGGTCGAAGAGAAAGAAGAAGAGGAGAGCGAAGAGGAGAATACAAACCGAGAAAACGACGAGAGCGACGAGAGCGACGAAGCAACCTCCGAAACGGTAGAGACGACACAAGAGAGCGAAGCGCGCGCGACGCAAGAGGAACAAAACGATAACGAGAACGCCGAAGAAGAAAACGAAAACGAAAACGCTTCGGATACGGAAGAGGAGGCGTCGGCTCAAGAAGAAGAGAGCCTGGAAGATATCTTGCCCGAAAGTACGCAAGAAGCGCGCGCGACCGAAACGGACGATAGCGACAGGGCTCAAAGCGACGATGTCGGTAGCATCGATGCGGCGAACGATCCGACGGTCGTCGTCACGGTCGACGAACAAATACCCGAGGTGGCGTAAGCGCCTTTTTGTAGCTCGCTCCTTCAAAAAAACGATTTCGTTCAGATCATCGTAATGGTGTTGTCGTTCGTACGTAACGAGCGACGGGTAGCGGTTTTGATGTTTGCGTAGATTTTGCTAAAAGGCAAGGTTTCGTCTTTTCGTTAAAACTCGAATCCGCCACCGGTACCTTTGTTCATACTGTCGTAAACCGCTTTGACATAGGCGTCGCGTATTTCGCATACGAGAAACTTTTCACACGGTATACAACTTTTTAGCCGATGATCCGATTGACACGTTTGTAGGCGTTGCATCTCTTTTTTACGTGTCAGTTGCCATTCGTCGAGTTCAACGGCGGTTACGTGTTTCTCAGACACCGTACGCCTCTTTGAGTTTGGCAATCTCGTAGCGACTTCCGAAAAAGCACGGCGTCGTATCGTGTACGTGAAGCGGAGCAAGTTCTAACAGTCTGTGTCCTTTGTGATCGACGGCTTCGCCACCCGCCGCTTCGTAGACGAGAGCGAAAGGAAGCACTTCGAAAAGTTGCCGGAGTTTGCCTTCGGGTTTGTCCGACGTACCCGGATAAGAGAAGATACCGCCGCCTTTGAGCAATATTTGGTGAAGATCGGGTACCATGCCGCCGCTATAGCGCAATCGATACCCTTCGGCAAAAAGTTTGTCGATGAAACTTTTGTGATAATCATACCAATGTTGTTGCGTACCGCCAGGGGCGTTGAGTTTGCCTTTTTTGTTGAGTTGTAGCGTTTCGTAAACCGTCAAAAACGTATCGTTTTGAGCACGATAGTGTTTGGGCGCCTCGCCTTTGACAACGGTTACCAGTTCGATACGCGGGCCGTAGACGACATAAGCCGAAGCGACAAGGTTCTCACCCTTCAGTTCTCCGTCGTAGATACCGAAGATCGAGCCGACGGAGAGATTGACGTCGACCAAGCTCGATCCGTCGAGCGGATCGTAACAAATCGTGTATTTGCCCGTTTCGTTCATGACGAGTTCGCCTTCTTTTTCTTCGCTGACCAGAGATTTGACAAGCGGATGTCCGCTAAAAGCCTTTTCGATAATCGCGTCGCTTTTGATATCGAGTTTGAGTTGGTCATCTCCCGAAGCGTTGGCGCTGTCGCAGTAACCGAGATCTTCGCTTTTGATAGCACGGTCGATTTCAAGGGCGCAATGTTTGATCGTATCGAAAATCGATTGCATACGGGTTCCTTTGTTTAAATGACTTTGGCATGTTTTTTTATCCAAGCGATAACGGCGTCGGTATCGTTAAGATCCAAAATATCGATCCCCGGAGGTATCTCGTAACGCGAAAGATCGACGCTCTCGTCTATCGCGATCGCTTCGCTATAATCGAAATAGCTTGTGTCGATTTCGTTTCTAAATACGGCGATTCTCGGAAGCGGCAAGGTTTTGAGCCCTTCGACCAGCAAGATATCGAAGTCGTTGATCATCGAAACTATCTCGTCGAAACGTTTTTCTCTATGCGAAAAATAGGTGGTGCGCGTCGGAGAGACTACGACCGTCTCGGCGCCGGTTTCGAAAAAGATATGACTGTCTTTTCCGGGTGTATCGAATACCGCTTTGTCTTTGGGATCGTTTTTGACGATAGCGACTTTCTTCGTCTCCAACAATCGTCGCGCGACTTTTGCGATAAGAGTGGTTTTTCCGCTGTTGGAAGGTCCCGTAAAGGCTACCGCTACACGTGTTTTCACGCTTGATTCCTTGCACGTTGTCGTTGTCGGAAATTATACATCAATCTTTATTGAAACTATGTTAAAATCGTTCAGTTACGAAAAAAAAGGAAGCGCCTTGAAACGATGGGAATGGTTGATACCGACGATGCTGTTGGCATTGAGCGGATGTTCTACAAAAGAGCAGGATTTGCTCATGCAAAAGTATCGGCAGCAAAAAGAGTATCACGGCAAATTGCTCAAAACCGAAAAGATCCAACTCTACAACGACAACAACACGACGAAAGCATTTATCACCGCCACCTATTTGAATGTCGTACGCGATAAAAACAAAGAAAACAACGTCACCGATCCGCTTCTGAAACTCTTTATGATTTTCAAACCCGAGTTTCCGAACGATAAAAAAGAGAACGAGCGTTTTATCGTCGGTATCTACCTCGATTCCGAAGTTTACGACGAGTTGGAAGAGGGTAGTTTTGCATTGACGCTCAACGGTAAAAAACCGCTAAAGATCGTCCCTCTCGAACGTAACGACAAACGGTTGCAACGACTCTCTTTCGTCTCGACGTGGGGCGATTATTTTATGGTGATTTTTCCTCCGATCAAAAGCGAAAAGCTCAATTTGAAATTCGAAAGCGATCTCTACGGTACGGGAACGATACGGTTTGCCAAGCGTGCGCGTTACGTCTATACGGGTAAAGCGTTCGACTAAAAGGCGCTTATCTTCTGAAACGATCGGTCATGGTAGGATCGGTGAGCGTTTTGACAAACGGAAGCAAACGCGTCGTTTTTCCCAAAAGATTGAGATAGACGACGTAGTTGGTAAGGACTTTTTTACCGTATTCTCTCGTTTCGAGGTTGGGTACGCTTTCGATACTCAGATAGGGTTGAAATTTCCCTTTACGAAAAAAAGATTTTTTGCGGATGAGTCGCTTGGTAAAACCGATACCGCCGTTATAAGCATATGCGATAAAAAGGGGATGATAAAGATACTTGGTTAGGTAGTCCAAATGGATATTGGCGTATTCGATCGCTTTGATGGGGTCGAAAATCTCGTCGTAGTCGATCTTTTCGTTCTGTTGTTTGGCGATATGATCGATCAAAAAAGGCATAAGTTGCATCATTCCGAGAGCAAAGGAGCGTGAAACGGCGGCAGGAACGAAACGGCTCTCTTGGCGTGCGATGGCGTAGATAAGCGCCTGTCTTTCGACGGGATAATGTCGCATCATATCGCGATAGGGCATGGGAAAGTAGGATTTGGTATAACGACAAGCATACTCTTTGATGTAACTGTGCATACCTATCGTTTCCTCCGACTCGCAATCTTCTGCCAAAGCGTCCAGATCGGTCGTAGGGGTATAGATACGCTCTTTGATCTTCGCCCAGTCGACGGGGCTACTTGCGTCGATACTCCATAAGGTTTTGACCGAAGATTTGGGTACGACAATCGTATCGGGATATTTGCTTTTCGTCAGATCAGCAGCCAGCAAGGTATAGAAGTTGATATGGTAACTCGATTTGAGTTTTTGGAGATATTTGTTTTCTTTTGTGACGAGATAGAGCCAAAAAAGCGCTTTGTCTTTTTGCTCTCTCTCTTCGAAGATACGCATCGACGCTGCGAAATATTCGGCGGCACGCTTGAGCTGACCGCGTTTGACCATCGCGATGCCTTTGTCGAAGGCGAAGTTTCCTTGGATACGATTTTCCCATTTGTGTTTGATATGGTAATAGTATTTCGGAGGGACGGGTTTGATACGCGGATAGTGCCCCGTTTTGCGTTTGTAGGCTTTTTTTAGTTTCGAATTGAGGGTACTCGCTTCGCGAATGATTTTGCGCGCTTCTTCTGCCGTTGTGTCGTTTTGACGTAAAAAACGCCAAATGTAGTAATCTTTTTCGATACTTTTGGGCATACGGTGTACTTCCGCATAGTCGATTCGTTTCGCGACGACGGAGAGGGGGAGTAGTGTTAGGACAATACAGATCGAAACGATGCGAAACGGTTTCATGACGGCGGCTTATCCCAACAACGCACGCATCATAAAGGTATCGACAAATTGCAATCCCAAAATAATCACAAGCGGCGAAAGATCCAAACCGCCGACAATGACAAAGGGCATTTTACGTCTGACCCACGCATAAACAGGTTCGGTAAGCCGATAAAGCGTCTGGACGATCGGATTGTAAGGGTCGGGTCTGACAAAGCTTAATAAAGCGGAGATAATGACAATCCAGATATAAAGGGTGATGACAGTATGGATAAGATTGACGATAGCGAAGAGAAAAGCATTCATGAGATCACCTCCAAAAGATAGGATTTGATATGGGTATAGACGTCGCTCAGCTCGGGACCGTGCTCCGCACCCGTAAGTAGCATTCTCAACGGTTTGAAAAAGCGTTTGCCTTTGAGTTGCGTTTTTTCGTTCAAGTAGGCTTTGAAGTCGTCGAAGGCTTCAAAATAGGGCGCTTGCTCTATGGCGTTTTGCAAGATGCGCATCTCTTCGCCCCATTCGTTGTCGAACGACTTCGGAGAGAAAATCGGTTTGATTTTGGCGTCGAGTTCTTTAATCGTACTGGCTTCTTCAAGATAAAGTTTCGCCAATTTTCCGATCGCGGCATCGGCAAAACCGAACACCGTTGAAAGTTTTTTATCATCCATTCGTTTGAGATGCTCTCTGTTGAGAAAACGCAGTTTGTCAAGATCGAATTTCGCAGGCGATTTGGAAATCTCGCGAATATCGTACCACTCGATGGCATCGGGTAGCGTAAAGACTTCTTGCGGGGCTTTGGCATAGCCCAAAAGCAAAAGATAATTGGCGATTGCATCGGGGATAAACCCCTCTTGAAAAAGCCATTTGATCGACGAAGCGTTGTCGCGTTTGCTCATCTTTTTGCCTTCTTTGTTGAGGATAATGGGCAAATGCGCATATACCGTTTTTTCGTCGTAACCCAAAAGACGCTTGATATGAATCTGTTTGGGGGTATTGGAAAGATGATCTTCTCCGCGAATGACCGTCGTAACGTCACTGAGCATATCGTCGCAAGCACAGGCGAAATTGTAGGTGGGCGAACCGTCCGCACGTATGATCACGAAGCTGTCCACCTCGAAAGGCGCACTCTCTTGGCGCCCCTTGATCAAATCGTCGAAAGCGATCGTCGCATCGGGTTTTTTGATACGGATGACGTAGGGCGTTTTGTTCGCTTTGAGTTCCGCCAAAGCCGTTTTGTCAAGGGTTTCGCATCGTCCGCTATAACGATAAGGCCGTTTTTGGGCTTTTGCCTCTTCGCGTTCGGCTTCGAGCATCTCGGGCGTACAGGTACAGACAAAGGCTTTACCCTCTTCGACGAGTTTGACGGCGAGTTGTTGATGGATATGCAGATGTTCGCTTTGGTGATAAACCTGATCGTGATGTATGGCGAACTTTTCGAGAATCTGCATGATTTCGGTATCTTTGCCTTCGATATTGCGCGCTTTGTCCGTATCTTCGATACGCACCAAAAAAGCTTCGTCGCGTTGTTTGGCTACGAGATAGTTGAGTAGGGCGACCCTGAGGTTGCCTATGTGCATGTCTCCCGTCGGTGACGGCGCAAATCTTAGCATGAATCTCTCCGTTTTGGAATGATGGTATTATATGTTTTTTTACTGAAGGTTAACGGGCTTGTCGTGTAGACGTATGCGTTTGGGTTTGCTTCCGGGCGGCGGCGGAAGCGCTTTTTCGTATGCGGTGACGCTGCCTTGTTCGTTTTTGACGACAAGCTTGTGTTCGTCCAAAACGGTAATGGTAAAAAAGAGAATGGGACTTCGATCGAAGCGCGACTTATAGGTCGATGCCAGCACTTGCAAAGAGGGATAGGCGATAGAGTCGGAGACCTCCTTTGCGAAGGGAACGTCGATTTTTTTGATGACGATGACCAGTGTCGTAAGATAACGTTTCCATATCCCCTCCGCTCTTACTTGAAGGCCCTTGACGAAATGTTTGCCGCGTACGAGATCGACGACGATAGTATCGGAGAAGGTATGATCGGCATTAAGTAGAAGCGTCTCTTTTTCGGTGACGTCGGTATGGTTGTTGCGCGTTTTTGTTTCGGTTGTCCATCTTCCTACGGTCATATCGGAGACCTGTGCGTAAAGCGTTGTCGTTACGGCTATTGTCACTAAAAGAAAACGGCGCATTTTGTTTCCTTCTTTTCTCAATGCTGCAGGTACTGTTGCAGCGTGTAACGCATATCTTCGTCCAGATCGAGATTGTTGTACATCCACTGAAGGTAGCCGAGATCCTCTCTGGAGATCTCTTCGATGCTACGGGCTTTGTATTTGCCGAACTTGAAGGTTTTGACAAGGACGGGCGTTTGCGTTAGCTCGACCAGTTTTTGCATCGGATGTACGCCCGGAAAACGTGTTTTTACTTCGTTGACAAGATAAGAGAGCAGCAGCTTCATCACCAGCACGTCGCCGATAGCGTCGTGCGCTTTGATTTCGATACCGAGTTTTTGCGCTTCGGCTTCTTCGTGACGATAGAGTCCCAAAGCATAACGCAGATACTGGAGTCTGTGGGCGGAAAGATCGGGCAGCAAATGTCTGGCGCATCTGACGGTGTCGATTAGTAAGCATCGGTTTTCAAATCCCTCTTTCTCCAACATGCCCAAATCGAACGAGATATTGTGGGCGATAAGATAGTTTTGCGTATCGTTGAGTTCCTCCAGACGTTTTGCAAAACGGGTTTGTTCGAAAGGGGGCTTTCCTTCGATGCGTTCCGGTGTGATATTGTGCACCTCCATCGCTTCGAGCGAGATGGGAACCTCCGTCGAACAAAGCTCGTCGAAGAGTTCGATGCGGTTTTTGTCGTGCACGACCATCGCACCGATTTGGATGATGCGGTCGTTTTCGCCGTTGCCTGTGGTTTCCGTGTCGAAAAGGATATAAGCGGGCATTGAAGTGCAATGAAAGAGGATTAAAATTTATAGGAGAAACCGATATTCCACGAAGAGAGATCGGTCGTCGTCATTAAGTTGTCGCTTTCGCCGAAATCGGTATAATCGACATATACGCCGAGATCGCTTGTAATATCGAAACGTACGCCGGCACCCCACGAAAAAAGCGCTTCGGACTCGTCCCCGCCGAGAAGCGAATTGATAGAGTAGTCGTTATAGGTGACGCCGAGTAACGCATAGATACCCAGCATGGGTAGGATACGGTATTGCGGTTTGGCGTAAAGCGCGATACTTTCGGCTTTGTAGGAGCCGCTAAGAGGGGTATTGCCGAGGTTATACTCGTAAGCCGCTTCGCTTCCGTTGATATAATAGCGTCCCTCGATAGCCAGGTTTTCGTTGAAGTCGTATCCCGCCGTTAACAAAAAGCTATCCGTCGTTTTGTCTATCAATGTCTCTTTGATATCGCGGATGTCGGCATCGAGTCCCAATTTGGTCGAAGCGTAACCCGCTCCGAGATAAAATCCGCTCTCGCCGGCGCTGAGTGCCACCGTGCTTAAAAGTATCGCTACAAACCAATTCTTTGTGATTTTCATCGAATCGACCTTTTGTTATTTTTCAATGGTATATCGCTCGTATTCTCTTCTTAAGTATAGCGTATCGATACTAAATTTAGTATGGAGTGTATCCGTATCGGGAAAAGTTATCTAAGATAATGGTATAATTTGTTCATCTTATAAGGAGCCAATCGGGATATGAACGCGGACGCAATGCTGATAGAACACATGATGAGTCCCAAAAATTACGGGAAAATCGCTTATAAAAACAGCGAAGGGATAGGGAAAAACCCGCAAAACGGTGAAAAAGTGGTCGTTTATATGCACATCAAAGAGGACGAACCGGTCCCTTATATCGACAATATCGGATTCGAGGCGATCGGATGCACCACGACGGTGGTAGCCGGTTCGATGCTGACGGAAGAGGCAAAAGGGCTCAGTATAGAAGGCGCGCGCAATCTGGTCGCGGCGACAAAAGCGTTACTGGAAAAGCTACCGGAAGAGGATGCGTCCTGTTCGGAAATGGTGGCGCTTGCCATCGAAGCGGCGGTGGATACTTACGAAAAACGTAAAGAAGATGCGAGCTATCCACCGATCACCTATTATGTCGCTACGAGCTGTACACCCAAGGAGGAAGAAAAAGATGAAAACCCTACTGATTAAAACCCATGAAGCGTGGTTGGAGATGCTCTTTACGGGCTTTATGAGCCATACGCGCAACCGTGAAACGTTGTACGATTTTTCCGATATTTTGTTTCGACATTTCACATGGATTGAACACGCTATGATAAAAGCGGGAGAGTCGTATGATTATGATCGCGACAACATCCCCATCAAAGTGGAACGTCTCGACGATATGCTCAAAACGATCGTCAATCGTCTTTTGGAGATCGATTTGCAATTGATGGGGCTTGAGGATCGCGATTTGGCCGAGCGTATCTCTTCGGATATCCGATATATGGTCGATACGCTAAAAGAGATGAACGACGAAGTGATCACCGCTTTTTCGGTCTCCAGAAAGTTGCCGAACATCGAATTGACGAAAGAGGCGACCGATGCGTTGACGCTCTTTTTGTTTGAAGAGAGCTATAAAGAGTACGAACTTATCATGATCTACAACTATCTCAAAGCCCATAGCGACGACGTCTTTTTAAATCGTATCTTTCAAATATTGATAGACGAAAGTTTCTTTCATTTGCGCTCTTTCGGCGATATGATGGCGAAAATGGGCATATTGGGAGTGCCGCGCGTAGTCATGAAAGAACTTTATCAGATAGAGGACGTCACGGCGTTTTTGAAATCGGGGATCAAAGAAGAGCTGGCGGCGAAAGAGGAGTGTCGCAGACTCTCCGAAGCGGTTGCGAACGAATCTCCCAAATTGGCACGCTTCTTCGACTTTATCAACAATCAGGAAAACTATCATATCTCCTTGATGAAAGAGGCGTTGGCCTATTACGAATCGAAGAAAGGCGCTCATGCGTAGGCATTTTACTTCCGTGTTGTCGCGACTCTTCGGTCGTTTTGCGTCGCATCCTTTCCCCGCAATCGTGCAACATACGATCAATGCCGCGTATGTGAAATTTTTGGGGCTTGAGATGCGAGAGTTCGACGCACCGGCGTGTTATCCGACGCTTAATGCGCTTTTTACTAGGCCGCTCAAACGAGAACGAACGTTGCCCGAAGACGCCGACAAGCTGATTAGTCCCGTCGATGCGCGTATTACCGACTACGGTACGATAAAAGAGGGAAAAGCTTATCAAATCAAAGGTATGGCGTACGATATCGCTTCGCTTTTCGGCGAATATCATCGTGCCGCCGCCGAATGGGTGAAGGGCGGCAGTTTCGTCAATTTTTACCTCTCTCCCAAAGACTATCATCGTTACCATATGCCTACCGATCTCAAAGTGGTTGCGATGACGCATATACCGGGCAAGCTCTATCCGGTCAACATCCCTTTACTTAAGAACAAGCCTTCGCTTTTTGTCGAAAACGAACGTGTCGTGATAGAGTGCGAAGATATGTTCGGACGTATTTACGTGTTGGTATTGGTCGGTGCGCTCAATGTGGGCAAAATGGTTGTTGCTTTCGAACCCGATCTTCGTACGAATACCGATAGGTTCGAAGCGAAACATTACCGTTATGACGACAAAGAGATCGTTTTGACGCGTGGCGAATTGTTGGGATGGTTCGAGATGGGATCGACCGTGGTGATGTTCGTCCAAAAAGGTGCCGTCAAACTCGAAACGGCACTCAATCAAAAAGTGCGTTTCGGCGATAGTATCGGAAAGATTTTAAAAGGAGAGGTGTAACGATGATGACGGTCAAAGAGATTCGCGATTATGCGCAGATACGTACGAAAGCGCGTGCATATCTGTGTTATATCATCGGTCGAAACATCTCCCAAACGGTCAATACCGAAGGGGGAGCGACCGTAGAGACGGTTATCGAAAAAGCCAAACATCTGCTTGAAGCGATTCCTTATGCGGAGGTAATCTATGCGCTTGACGGTAGAGGAGTCCAAATCTCCGACAACATCTCCAATAGACCCGAATTGAGCGGTTTCGGAAAAGGCGAAGACAGAAGCGATAGGGCATACTATTATCGTACGCTCAAAGAACACCGTTGCACCTTGACCGATCCTTATCCGTCGTTGGTAAGTAACGAATTGGTGGTGACGGCATCGTTTCCGCTTTACGATACGCACGATCGTCTGATTGCAATTATCTGTGTCGATATTACGTTGAAAAACATTTTGAAGATGGTGCATCCGACTTCGGTCGATTCGAGTTTCGGTATCACCAGCAAAATCGTTTACGGTGCTTTTTCGGCGGCGCTTTTCGGGGTGGCGTTGTTGTTGTTTGTCAAAGGAGTGACCAGTTTTTTGCATTTCGGGTTGGATTTTGGCAATATCGATATCAACGAAGTTTTTAAATCGACCATTTTGTTGACGCTTTCGTTGGCCATCGCCGATTTGGTCAAAGCGATTTTCGAAGAGGAGGTGTTGGGCAAAGAGAAGCGTCACGCCAGCACCGAAGATACGCACCAGACGATGGTGAAGTTTTTGGGCTCCATCATTATCGCACTCTCCATCGAAGCGTTGATGTTGGTTTTCAAATCGGCTCTGACCGATCCGAGCAAGATCCAATACGCCGTCATGCTTTTGGGGGGCGTTTCGTTTTTGATGGTGGCGCTTTCGCTCTATATCAAGTTTAGTCGTGCAGATAAGAAACGATAGACGATGCAAACGAAAAAGTTGATTATTTTCGATATGGACGGTACCTTGGTCGATTCGTCGGAGACGATCGCAAACGCCATCAACTACGTGCGCCAACACTTGGGCTTGC
>JALVPA010000143.1 GCA_027026055.1 Campylobacteraceae bacterium
CCCCGATCGCCGATGCGCCGCCCACTTTAAAGACCTTTTTCACACCGCAGAGGTGACACGCAGCCAAGAGTAGTTCGTTTAGCTCATTATCGGGCGCGGGGGTACAAACGACAATCTCCTCAACACCCGCCACTTGTGCGGGGATCACGTTCATCAGTAGCGAAGAGGGATACGCCGCTTTACCGCCCGGTATGTAAAGTCCCGCACGATCGACCGGCGTGACCTTTTGCCCTAAGATAGAACCCGTCTCATCCTCTTGCATCCATGTTTCGGGCATCAACTTTTCATGATAGGCTTTGATGCGATCGTATGCCAAATGCAGCGCCTCTTTGAGTTTTTCGTCGGTCGCGTCATATGCCGCACGCATCTCGTCAATACCGACTTCCAATGCCGCATCGTCCTTAGGCTCCCATCTGTCAAACCGCGCGATCTGCGCACGCAACGCCGCATTGCCTTCACTTTTGATCTCGTCGAGTATCCCCCGAACGATACCGCTCACCTCGTCGATATCCATCTTGCCGCGCGCCAAAAGCTCGGCAAACTCCGCCTCGAAAGTCGGCGCATCGCTTTTATAGATACGTATCATCGTATACCTCGTCTCTAATTCTTATCGCAATCATACCATATTGCCGCTATATTCCGACAACGTCACGAGGTTTAGAAAGACAAAGCTTTCCGAAAAAAAGCACTTCTCGTTCTTTTGCGGGACTAAAGTCCCGCCTCCTTACTCTTTCTCTCTTCTCTAAATAATTCTGCTCATCATTTCTCATTTTAATCAAACCTTCTCTCTTCACTCTTCTCTCTTCGGTTCCCAATTCCTCATTCCTAATTTCTAATTTCTAATTTTTTCATATCTTCTTATCATGCTCTCATTGCCATGGATACCGCCTTGATGCAGATAGAGTATCGGCGTATCTATCTTGTCGATATGTGTCAAGAGCGTCTGCCAGCCGATCGGATCGTAGAGTAGATCAAACTCCACGCCCGTTTGTATCTTAAGCTTTTGCCATAACGCAAAGAGCTCGCGGTAAGGTTTGCCGAAACGATAGCGTTTTAGAGGCTCCAGCACTTGCGGATAAACCGCTTCATCGGCTTCAAGTAGGGCAAATTGTTCCTTGAGATAGCTACTCTCTTTCACACACGCAACCGTATAGACGCGATTCGAACTTCCAAGCAGACAAAACGATTTTTGCAAATAAAGCGCCGTTGTGCCCGTGCCCGAAGGCAAAAAAACACCAAGCCTCTCAAGCCTTTGCGCCTTTTGCCACGCGACGATCTCTTCGGCAAGCAACCTTATGCCTTCCTCCGCTTCGCTCTGCGCACCGCCTTCGGTGATAAAGAGCGTCTTGTCGTCATAGGCTTCCGGCGGCTTGTCGATATGCAGTCGCATTCCGTTTTCGATCGCCCTTTTGAAGTTTCCATGAGGATCGTCGCGTAAAAGCGGCGGCAGATGAGAGATGTAGTAGTCAAAATGCCACCCTCTCATTTTCGCCAGTACCGAAAGTGAGTACATCGCATTGGACTGCACCGAACCGTAAGAGACGATACGTTTAATCTGCAAAAAATCACGTGTTAGAAAATAGTAAAACTTCCGCGCCTTATTGCCCGAAAAGTCGGGATGGATCAAGTCGTCGCGCTTAAGGTAAAAGGTACGGTTTTTAAATGTAACGGTTTGAACGGGAGAGGGTAAAAGCAGTTGCATCGAAAGGTTTTCCGCATCAAAAAAACGATTTCACGAGACAACTACTCGGCGCCCGACATAGAACGGGACGCTTGTCATTGCAACCGACCGAGTTGTCGCATAAAACTTACACGTCAAACGGAAATCAGTTGCGTCCCACACAGTTGAGATCTTCAAAGGCCTGCTCCAATCGCTTGACCATCGAGAGCTCGCCTTCTCTGAGCCATTTGCGCGGATCGTAATATTTTTTGTTGGGCTTGTCCTCACCTTCGGGGTTGCCGATCTGCGATTGCAAGTAGGCGTGATACTGATTGACATAACCGCGCACACCGTCCCAAAACGCCCACTGCGTATCGGTATCGATATTCATCTTGATCACCCCATAGCTGATGGCGGTACGAATGTCGCTCAGTTCGCTTCCCGAACCGCCGTGAAAGACGAAGTTGACCGGCTTGGGACCGGTACCGAACTTCTCTTCGATATATTTTTGAGAGTTATCCAGGATTTCGGGACGCAAGACAACATTGCCGGGCTTATAGACCCCGTGTACGTTACCGAACGATGCGGCAATCGTAAACTTATCCGAGACTTTCATTAACTCCTCATACGCATACGCCACCTCTTCGGGCTGGGTATAAAGCAGTTTGTTATCGACATCGGTATTGTCCACACCGTCCTCTTCGCCGCCGGTGATGCCGAGCTCTATCTCCAACGTCATACCCATCTTACTCATACGTTCCAGATAACGCTTGCAAGTTTCGATATTTTCTTCCAGCGGCTCTTCGCTCAAGTCGATCATATGCGAACTAAAGAGCGGCTTGCCGGTACGCTTGAGGTGCGCTTCGCCCGCATCGAGCAACGCGTCGATCCACGGCAAGAGCTTGCGTGCGGCGTGATCGGTGTGAAGCACGACGGGTACGCCGTAGGTTTCGGCCAAAAGATGCACATGCTGCGCACCGCTTATCGCACCGAGTACCGCACCTTCTTTGCTATCGATGCCTTTACCCGCATAAAACGCCGCGCCGCCGTTACTGAACTGTACCATCACGGGCGATTTGACCTTTTTGGCGGCTTCCATGATCGCATTGACCGAAGAGGTACTTACCGCATTGACCGCAGGAACGGCATACTCTTCTTCTTTCGCAATACGAAAGAGGGTTTGCAGATCGTCTCCGGTAACTACGCCGGCGTTGATGTGTTCCAAAAGATGCACAGACATTTTACTATCCTTTAAAATTATTTTAAAGTTATTTTAACATTTTTCAGGAGTTTTTCGGACAATTTCTCTTTGGCGATTTGTAATTTTAGCGACTCGGAAATCTTTTCGAGCGGAGGAAGTTTCTTTTTGGAAAGTTTTTCAAGCTTTTTGTAACGTTGCGTTATCTCCTTCTCACTTACCTCTATTTGCGGAAGTTTTTTACGCATCCAGATATTTGCCAAAGCACCGTCGATTTCCGACTCTTCGAGGTTGTTTCTCGCTGCGTTCACCATCAACATGGAAGGAGCGAGCATTTTCAACAAACGCTCTTTATCTTTGGCGGACAACGCATCCCATCCCGCCTTACCCTTCGTCACATAACGTGCCGCTTCTTCCGCTTCCTGTTTCGTGACGGGAAGCATTCCAACGTGACCGACAATACCGTCTTTGACTTCCGGCGCTACGGTGACAGGCGCGCTTTGAAGCAGTTGGTTTACCAAGCGTTGTTCGACGACTTTCGCTTTGAGCGAAGGTTTGATTTTTTCAAACGGCGGAAAAGCGGATAAGGGATTTTTCGCCAGCGCATCGCTACGTATCTTTTCGTATAGCTTTTTTAACGTTTCATCCGATACCTTCGAAGTAGCGGTGGCTTTACCCACCCATACTTTGGAGAGAATGATGTCTTGTTCTTTACGAGGAATTTCGGCTCTCGCTCTCTTTGCAAAAAGCCGAGGCAATATATATTCTCCCACCAATACCTTTTTTTGTTTGGGTAAAAGTTTGTCGAAATCGGAAACTTTACCTTGCGTACGCTCTTTCAAGAAGCTATCGAGTGCACGCTTTTTTATCTTTATTCCGTCCGCCACGGCGACGATAGCGTTCGGACTACGTTTTTTCTGTCGTTTGGCCGATGTCATACCCAATGCGTCGAGATTGAC
>JALVPA010000144.1:0-1340 GCA_027026055.1 Campylobacteraceae bacterium
GTCGATCAACTTCGGTTTGCTTTACGGTATGGGACCGCGCAAATTGGCGGCGGAAGTGGGTATCTCTCAAAGCGAAGCCAAAGAGATCATCGCCAACTATTTCGCCACCTTCCCGACGGTCAAAGCCTATCTCGAATCGATCCAAGAGCGGGTCAAGCGCGACGGTTTCGTCGAAACGCTACTCGGGCGCCGTCGCTTTTTCGATTACGAGAACGCCAACGCCATGCAAAAAGCCGCCTATATGCGCGAATCGGTCAATACCGTCTTTCAAGGTTCCGCCGCCGATTTGATTAAGCTTGCGATGCTCGATATCGACCGTATGATTGTCGAAGAGGCGTTGCCCGCCCGCATGCTTTTGCAAATACACGACGAACTTATCTTCGAGATCGAGGCGCACGAAGCGGAAAAAATCGCCGAAAGGTTCCGCTATACGATGGAGCAAATCTATCCGCTCGAAGTGCCGTTGGTCTGTTCCGTCAGTGTCGGTGAAAGCTGGGGAGCGCTTAAATAGAGACCGAAGGGCTCTTTTTGCCGCGTTTTCAACCTTCGTTAACTTTTGTCGGTTATAATCCGAACTTATTCAATACGAGAAGGTGAAGAGATGGTGAAAAAGCTTTTTTCAATGCAAGCGGCCGTTGTCACGATGGTGCTTTTCGGTATTATCATCGGAGCGGCGACATTTATCGAAAACGACTACGGTACGCAAACCGCCAGAGCGCTGGTCTACAAAGCGAAATGGTTCGAACTCTTTTTGGCCTATTTTATCGCGATTTTGATCTATCAGATTATTCGTTTCAAAACTTACAAAACGAAATTTCCCGTCTTTTTGTTTCACTTCGCTTTCGTCTTGATCGCGATCGGCGCATTGATCACCCGTTATTTCGGTTATGAAGGGATTATGCATCTGCGCGAAGGCGACACCTCCAATCGTATGGTCTCCGATGTCAAGGTGTTGCAGCTTGCCGCTACCGAAAACAACCGTACCGTTGCGATAGAACAGACGGTTTTCTTTTCGTCGATGACCCCGAATCGTCAACATCTGGCTTTGGATATAGACGGCAAGAGCGTAACCGCCGACGTAATAGAGTATCTTCCCGTAGACGAAACAAAACTTCTCGAAGATCCGGAAGGCAAACCGACTTTGGAAATGAAAATCTCCGCAGGTAAAGCGGGGAAGTTTTATTATATCGAAGAGGGTGAGGTCAAAGACTTCGGTGCCTTTTATATCGCCTACAACGTCAAAAAGCTTCCGACGGACAAGCCGACTTTTGCCGTATACGGTACGCCCGACAATCTTCAAGTCGATTTTCCGTTCGTGATACATGCGATGAGTATGGATA
>JALVPA010000144.1:1350-11258 GCA_027026055.1 Campylobacteraceae bacterium
GAGTATGAATACGAGAGAACAAAAAGAGCTCTCTCCCGGCAAAAATCCGTTGCAAACACGTACGCTTTATCGGTTCGGCAACTATGCCGTCGTACTCAAAAAAGCCTATGCGCACGCCAAAACGGTCCATACGTCCGATAAACTTAAAAGCAAAGCGGGCGAACCCGAATATGTCAAAATGCACGTATGTGTCGAGAATGAATGTAAAGATATCGTTCTTAATCCCGTCAAAGGCGAGCCCGGGCAACTTCACGAAACGACATTGAACGATGTCGACGTTCAGTTGCGTCTGGGAGCGAAGGTCTTGACACTTCCTTTTTCCATCAAACTCGACGATTTCAAACTCGAACGCTATCCGGGTTCGATGACGCCCGCTTCTTATTCCAGCTATGTTACCTTGATCGATAAAGAGCAAAATCTTACCATGCCCTATCACATCTATATGAACCACGTACTCGATCACCGCTTTTATCGCTTTTTTCAATCCTCTTACGATCCCGACGAAAAAGGCAGCGTCTTTTCGGTCAATCACGACCCCGGGACGCTACCCACCTATTTGGGGTATCTGCTTTTGGGGATCGGTATGTTGTGGAGTTTGTTTATCCCTAACGGTCGCTTCCAAAAATTGTTGAAGAACACGCGAAAACTTCAAGAAAACGCACTGGGTATTGTTGCCGGAGCGTTTATATTGACAAGTGCGAATGCGCCGCTACACGCGACGGATTCCGATCTCAATGCCACGGCGATAGCACATATGAAAAAATACGACGCTACGCATGCGCTGCATTTCGGTACGTTGGTGGTGCAGGATCGTATGGGACGGATGAAACCGGTCGATACGTTGGCGCATGAAGTGATTCGTAAAGTGACGGGTAAAAGTACCGTCTACGGCATCGATCCGACGCAACTCTTTTTGGGCATGCTCATGGAGCCCGAATTTTATCAAAACATCCCGATGATCAAAATCGGTCATCCGAAAATCGCCAAAAAATTGGGATTGTCCGAAACGAAGAAGTATGCCGCGTTCAAAGATTTTTTTGATCCGAAGAGCAACGGCTATAAACTCTTCGACGATATATCCGCCGCTACGCGAAAACGACCGCTCGAACAATCCAAATACGACAAAGAGCTTATCAAAGCGGACGAGCGTGTCAATGTCGTCTATATGACTTATCAAGGTAGCCTATTGCGTCTCTATCCCGTACCGGGCGATGCCAACAACAAATGGGTCGCACCGATGGAGGCTTTTAAAACTTTCCCGCCCAAGCAAGCGTACGAAGTACGTCTTACGATCGGTGCCTATTTCGCGGCGGTCAACGAAGGACTCAAAACGGGCAAATGGAAGCATGCCGACATGGCGGTAGAAGCTATCAAACTCTATCAGAAAAAATATGGTGCAAAGGTATTGCCTTCGGAGGATCGTATCAAGTGGGAGATTTGGTACAACAAGCTGGGACTCTTTAGCAAGCTTTTTCCGCTTTATCTGATGACGGGATTGGTATTGTTAATCTTTGCCTTTATTCATGTGCTTAAGCCCACCTTTTCGCTCAAGTGGGTGATGCGTATCGGATGGGCTTTGTTGTTGGTAGGGTTCGCGTTGCATATCGCCGGCATGGGAATCCGTTGGTATATTTCCGGGCACGCGCCGTGGTCGAATGCTTACGAGTCGATTGTCTTTATCGCTGCGGCGACGGTATTTGCCGGAATTATCCTCGCGCGACGTTCTCCGTTCGCATTGGCGGGTACGGCGATGCTTGCGGGCTTTACGATGTTGGTGGCGCATATGAGTTTCATCAATCCAGAAATCACCAATCTCGTTCCCGTTCTCAAATCCTATTGGCTGATGATTCACGTAGCGACGATTATCTCCGGCGATGGCTTTTTGGGGCTCGGTTCCATCCTCTCTTTATTGGTGTTGATTTTGTTTATACTTCGCGGCAAAAGGGGACATACCGAAATCGACCGCTCCATCAAAGAATTGACCAATCTTTCCGAAATGGCGCTTATCGTCGGTTTGATGCTTTTGACACTCGGAAACTTTCTCGGCGGTGTCTGGGCGAACGAGAGTTGGGGACGCTACTGGGGATGGGACAGTAAAGAGACCTGGGCGGCGGTCACCATTCTCATTTATGCCGCGGTGGTGCATATGCGTTTCGTACCGAAGCTTAACGATACCTTTCTTTACAATGTGGCCGCGACTTGGGCCTACGCGACGGTTTTGATGACCTATTTCGGGGTCAACTACTACCTCTCGGGACTCCACTCTTACGCTGCGGGCGATCCCGTGCCTATTCCGATGTGGGTCTATTATGCCGTTGCCGCATTGGGTGTGTTGACACTTTTGGCGGCACGCCACCGAAAACTTTCCGCGTAAAAGCGGGCGGAAAAGATCGCTTCATCCCTTTTTTATCCTTTTGCTACCCAAATAGCACGCCACATCCGTAAGAATTGTGTTACAATTAAGAGAATTAAAACAGGAGGTCGAAACTATGGAAAAATTCAAAGATTCACTCATCGTAACGGGTAGTCTCGGGGAAGTTAAAATCTACGAAGTCAAAGCGAACGATCGCACGATAAACAACGAAATCAAAACGGTTTATATGCCAGAGCTTATCTCGGCGGCTGATATCATCGAAGCGCATCGAAAATTAGGAGAGACGGTGACGGACAAAGCGGGGCGTTTCGGTCATGCAAGCGGTGAAGAGCACGAGTTGGAAAACGAGCGTCTCAAACGAATGATGGAAGAAGCGGCGACCAATATCGCCGCCGTCGTCAAAACCAAAAGTCCCAAAGCAGTCTATTTTGCGTTTCCACAGGAACATTTGAAGGAACTCGAATCGAAACTTCCTCGTGAAGTAAGCGAAAAGGTCGTCAAAGCGATCGGTGCGGATTTAGTAAAAATACCGAGAGAAAAATTGTTGGAACATTTCGTTTAAGCGGTTAAATTTGGATTTGATTTGAAAGGTTATAATGAGGCATCTTGTTAAGAGGTGCCATATTCATGAAATCGATACGCAGCTTTCCTTTTCTTATCGTCGGGCTTTATGCCCAATGGGATTTAAACATACTTCAGAGGGGTGAAAAACTCTATGACGAAACACGTGAGAAAACGATAGAAATTTATCGTAATACATTGGAAAGTTTCGTCGATGAGAATCTCTCCGTCAAAAGATTGAGAGAGCGTCACTTCAAAGAGGCGTGGAATCGTTCGCTCGAGGATATTGCGGAGGCTGCCGATATTGCACAGCAGATGCGAATGCTTCCCGATTCGGCCTGGTTACGAAGAGATAAACAAGATGCGAAAGAGGAATTACATACGCTTTTCGAAAATATCGTCGATGCACTTATCGGTAAAAATCTTCGGAAAGAGCAAGATAAATTGGCCGAAATAAAACGCCATATTGCCGAGAACGACGCGAAAATCGCTCGTTATAAAGAAGCTAAAATCGGCGCTCCGGTCAAAAGTGTCGTTTATACCACAAAATCCGAATACGATGAAAAAATCGAGGCGTTAAAAGAGGAAAACAAAGCGCTTCGAAAGGATATCGCTTATTTGAAAAAGCGTTTCGCGGACTATTTTGCACATATGGGAATCAGTTTGGATGCGGAACAGGTCGATGTTCTCTTGACGCGTGTGGACGGTGAGGACTTGATACGCTTAACCTCGGTATTGGATACGTTGGGTTACATCACACGCCAACTCGGAAAATTGATGAAAGAGAGCGGAGAGTCTCTCGATCTGGCGAAACGATATTATGCGATGCACGAGGTTTTACTGGAATTGACACTCTATCTTCAACAACATTATGTCGATAGATGTAACGATGTTTATTTGGCAAAGCTTGACAGTATCAAAAAACAGACCGCCGATACGATAGAAAAGACACTTTTGCTTATCAAAGAAGAGGAAGATTCCGATAGACGCGCTATCTATAAACGCAACCTTGAAGCGCTGCGATTGACACTCGAAACGGCCAAGCGTTATGAAATCGATTTGGTGCGCTCCAGAGACGCGGTACAAAAAGCGATGCAAACCACACGAAAAAATCTACAAGTGGCACAAAACACATACGAAACCGTTACATTGAGTAGCGAACTTTACGATCTGATCAGCAAAAACCGTACGCTTTTTAAAAAGATAGGGCAGATACAACTACCGCAGATCATTCCCTTCGATAATTTACAGATAAAGAAAAGATATAATGAGATTACCCAAAAATTAAGATAGTTTTATCAAAATATCTTATTTTGGAGTTTTCGAAACGGAGTATAAGATGTTCAAAGAGTTTAAGCGGTTTTTGATTTCCGGTAATGTGGTCGATATGGCGGTAGGCTTTATCTTTGGTGCGGCGTTTGCCACGGTGGTCAAATCGATGGTCAATAACGTCATTATGCCACCGATCGGTATGTTGTTGGGTAAAGTCGACTTTTCGCAACTCTTTTTTGCTTTGGACGGTAAGGAGTATGCGTCGCTGGAAGCACTGGAAAAAGCGGGTGCACCGGCGATCAAGTACGGTGTTTTTATCAATGACGTGATCTCGTTTGTCATCCTCGGATTTGTGGTTTTTATCTTTATCAAAGCCTATAACAAAATGAAAGAGCCGGAATCCGAAGCGGCACCGACGACAAAAGTATGCGGCGAATGTGCGATGGAGATTCCCGTCAAAGCCAAAAAATGTGCCTATTGCGGTAATGCGAACGTTTAAAAGTCCGTACGAGACCGCACCGCTCGGTGCGATGTTGTGCTACCTACTACACATTTGATTTCTCTTTTAACAACAGATAAAGATTTTGCAAAATCGGAAAAATACTCTCTGACATGTAAAAATATCTCGTCCGCAAGCGATTCGTGATAGGTATGCGTGGCAAGATTTCTGTCGTCAACCATCATGAGTAGTGTTGTAATCTTCGTTTGATCAAGATAGCCCGCAGCAAGAAGTTCTCTGATGCATCCTTTCGGTGAACGACATTCGACACCCTCGTGTTCCAGAAGAAAAGCTTTGATACTTTTCCATGCGATTTCGAGTGTAAACTCGAAGCGTTGCACGGTCGAATCGCGAAAGAAATCATATGTATCCGAATTTTGATGAGACAGGGTCATCTCTATCGCCTCGGAAAGTCTTTCGAGTGCACGTCCGAAATCCTCAAGCTTTTTAGCTAATGCCATTGTATTCCTTCTTTGAGTACGATCTCTTGAAGATACGGCGATTTGGTCAGATCGACGATATCGACCTTGTACGGAAGATTTGACGTGTCGATGGTATAGCGTATCTGTGCAAGTTTCGCTCTATCGAGACTGTCGTCCAAGATCGCAATATCGATATCGGAGTATGGTGCGGCGCAATTTTTGGCACGAGAGCCGAAGAGATAGATCTTTGCTTCGGGTAGGGTGTCGATAAGATAATGTCTGAGTGCCTCGACGGTTTTCATAAAATAAATTATAGCATAAGTCATACGTTTATTTCAGTATCCGTTTGATCGCCTCGGAACAGGCGGTCAAGCCGAATGCACCGGTGACGGCGACACACGAACCTTTATCTTTGCATTTGTCTTCTTCGGGTGAAAAGATCACCGTAAAGTTGCGGTCGAATTTCTCCTTTTTGAGCTGATTGCGTATTTTTCTCGCTAAAGCGTTTCCATGCGTTTTCCAGATGCCGGCTACTTCTATTTTGCTCGTATCGTATCGCTTTGCGGAACCCATCGCCATTATAAGTTTTTTATAGCAACGTTTGGCAAGTTCGATTTTTACTGGAGTCGTATCGCATGCGTCTATAACGATATCGAAGGGTGAGAAATCAAACTCACGCACCCATTTTTTATCCATCTTGACATCAATTGTTTCGATACCGGGGTAAAGTAGTGCCAAACGTTCGGTTTTTTTCATCCCGACGGCGTTGTCAGAACCGATCTGTCGGTTTCGATTGCTTTCGTCGTACGTGTCGTAATCTACGATTGTGAGGTGACGCACACCGCTGCGATAAAGACAATCGAGCGCATAACTTCCCACCCCTCCCACTCCGAGTATTAGTACCGAAGCTTGTTGTAGCTTTGAGAAGTTTTCGTCGCCGAAAAGCATTCGGCATCGTTCGAAACGCATACGAACCTTTCAGTAAATTTGTATCGAGAGAATGATACCGTGCCAAATTTAATAGAACAGCTACGCTATAATACGTTCATCAATAAAAAGAGAGTGAACATGTCAGAAGCGATCCAACGTGTCGAAAGGGCGATCGAAGAGATCAAGCGCGGCAAGATGGTCATCATGATGGATGACGAAGATAGAGAGAACGAAGGCGATCTGGTTTATGCCGCTACATTTTCGACGCCGGAGATGGTCAATTTTATGGCGAAAGAGGCGAGAGGACTTATCTGTACGCCGATCACTAAGGAGTTGGCGGAACGTTTGGCGCTGATGCCGATGGTGAACAAAAACGATTCGGCGCACGAAACGGCGTTTACGGTGAGTATCGATTCGGCGACGGCACATACGGGGATTTCCGCAGCTGAGCGCGACGATTGTATCCGCAAGCTTGCCAATCCGCTCAGTGTCGCCGAGGATTTTGTACGACCGGGACATATCTTCCCGCTCATTGCCAAAGACGGCGGTACGTTGGTGCGCACAGGTCATACCGAAGGTTCCGTCGATCTGTGCAAACTTGCGGGGCTCTCGCCCGTAGCGGTGATCTGCGAGATCATCAAGGACGACGGCACGATGGCGCGCGCGCAGGATCTGCAAGCCTTTGCGAAAAAGCACGATTTGAGCATCGTCTATATCTCCGATATCGTCGAGTATCGCCTCGCCAACGAACAATTGGTTAAGCCCGTCGAAAGCGAAGAGATCGAACTGCGCGGCGTCAAAGTGACGAAACATACCTACAAAGATCATCTGAAGCGATGTCATACGGTGATACAATATTACAAGATTCACGAAACGACCAACGTTAAATTTCACAATATCGGTACCGATATCGACCTGATACTCGACGAGACACGCTACAACGCACTCAACAACGCTATGGAATATCTCAAGCAAAACGGCGGTCTTCTCGTTTTTCTCGATACAAAAACCATCTCTTCGGAGCAGGCGAAAGAGTTCGGGGTAGGAGCACAGATCCTCAAAGATCTCGGCGTACGCAATATCAATCTGCTTACGACCAACACCGATACGGAGTTTGTCGGGCTCTCCGGTTTTGGTCTCGATGTCGTGCAAAAAATCAACATTCGGTGAGCGTCGCGTGCAGAAAGAAACGAAGCGACGCTGCACGATAGTGTCGCTACTGCGTGAACTCACACACTACAAAAAAGGGCTGATATTAGGAAATATTATATCGGTGCTTTCGACCTTGCTGACAGTCGCTACACCGCTATTGATTCCTATTTTGGTCGACGAACTGCTTTTGCACAAAGGCGATCGGTTTATCAAAACACTCGCTTCGATTTTCGGAGAGATGAGTACCTCCAGTTATGTTTGGACGATATTGGGGTTGATTTTGACGATGCGAACCGCTTCGACGCTATTGGCGATAGGGCAAAGCAAGATATTTACGACGATTGCCAAGGAGATTACGTACGCCTTGCGGGTACGGATGTTGGAGCATCTTGCGGGCGTCTCTCTCAAAGCTTACGAATCGATGAAAGTGGGGGCGGTAACTTCCAAACTCGTCACCGACGTGGAGACGATAGACGGCTTTATCGGTACGACGATCTCCAAACTGATCGTTTCGGCGTTGATTTTGATCTTTTCGGCGATCGTACTGTTGTGGATCGATTGGAAACTGGCGCTTTTTATCCTCTTTAGCAATCCGATTGTGGTGCTTTTTACGGTCAAGTTGTCGCGAAAGATTGGACGATACAAAAAAGAGGAAAACCATGCAATAGAAAGCTTTCAGTCTGCCTTGAGCGAGACGTTGGAGCTTTTTCATCAGATCAAAGCCGCCAACAAAGAACGCTATTTTTTCGATCGTAACACGCGCAAAGCCGCTACACTAAAACAACGGTCGGTATCGTATGCCTATAAAAGCGATGCCGCGATGAAACTCTCTTATCTGGTCTTTTTGTCGGGCTACGAACTCTTTCGCGCCGTGAGTATTTTGGCGGTGGCATACGGCGATTTGAGTATCGGACTGATGTTGGCGATTTTTTCTTATTTGTGGGTGATGGTCTCTCCTACGCAAGATCTGATCAATTTCCAGTATACCCTCGCAACGGCGCGCGCGGCGTGTAAACGCATCGATGCGATTTTTGCGATGCCCAAAGAGCCTGCTCCGGTCGATTCTATTGATCCTTTTGACAAGAGAGAAGAGGTCGAAATCGAGACCGAGAAGCTCAGCTTCGCTTACCGTGAAGGCAATGATATATTAAAAAATATTACATTATCGATTCCTCCGAAACGTCGTGTGGCGATCGTGGGTGCGAGCGGAAGCGGCAAGACGACGTTGGCGCAAATTTTGGTGGGATTTTATCCCGTCGAACGCGGCAAGGTCTATTACAACGGTATCGTACATACGCGAGTATCGCTGGAAAAAATAAGAGATCGACTCTATCTGATTTTGCAAAATCCTAAACTCTTTAATGATACAATGCGCTTTAATCTGACACTTGGGGAGGCTTACGACGAAACGCGGCTGTGGGAGGCGCTACGTATGGCGCAACTCGACGAAGTCGTACGAACGATGGAGAAGGGACTCGATACGCAAGTGGGGCGCGACGGTATCAAGCTCAGCGGCGGACAACGCCAACGCGTGGCGATCGCACGGATGATATTGGCCGATCCCGCCGTGGTTATTTTCGACGAATCGACCTCCGCACTCGACGTACACACCGAGGCGAAACTCTTCGAAGCGTTGGAGTCGTTTTTGGCGAAGCGCACGGTGATTACGATCGCGCATAGACTCAGTACGATCAAAAGCGCCGATTATGTCTACGTACTCGAAGAAGGCGAACTTGTCGACGAGGGTACGCCTCAAGCGCTCTTGGCAAAAGACGAAAGCTATTTTAGCAAAATGTTATAGAGGATAGGATGGATATCTTTCAGGCGATAATCATCGGTATTATCGAAGGGTTTACGGAGTTTTTACCCATTTCGTCGACGGGACACATGATCGTCGCGTCGAACTTTTTGGGGGTGGAGGAGAGCGAAGTGACCAAAGCCTACGAAGTCGTCATACAATTCGCGGCGATCTTGGCGGTGATGTTGCTCTATCGCGAAAAGTTGAGCTTCAAAAAGATCGATTTGTGGATGAAGCTTTTTGTGGCGTTTTTGCCGCTGGCAATCGTCGGATTTCTCTTCAAAGATACGGTCAAAGCGCTCTTTAGCGTCGAAGTGGTGGCGTGGATGTTTATCGTCGGAGGTGTCGTCTTTTTGATTGTGGAGTACTTCTACGACGAAACAAAAGCGCATACCGTCGATGTCGAGCGTACCACTTACAAACAAGCTTTTGCCGTAGGTGCGGCGCAAGTGTTTTCGCTGATTCCCGGTACGAGTAGGGCGGGTTCGACGATTGTGGGAGGTTTGCTTGCGGGGCTTGATCGCAAGAGCGCGGCGGAGTTTTCCTTTTTGTTGGCGATACCGGTCATGGCGGCGGTGAGCGGCTACGATCTGCTCAAACACTACCGCGAATTTGTCGAAGGGGCGTGGGGCGCATATGCGATAGGTTTTGTCGTCGCTTTCGTAACGGCGTATGCGACGATCAAACTCTTTTTGGCGTTTTTGCAACGTTTTACTTTCGTGCCGTTCGGTATCTATCGTATTCTTTTCGGTGCGTTATTGCTATGGATTTAATGAGTGAATTTATCGAGCGTCTTGCGGGACGTTCGGCTAAGTTCAAAGCGATTTGAACGACAAACCATTGAGGTGCGCAAGCATTTCGAAAAGGCGCAAAGATGAGTTTTAAAAGATTCGATTTTCA
>JALVPA010000145.1 GCA_027026055.1 Campylobacteraceae bacterium
GAATAATGAGCAATGAGGAACCGAAGAGAGTGCAGAGTGAAGAATGAAGAGTGATGAGATTCGGTAGGTTTTTTTGCATGATGGATTTTGGAGGCGGGGTTTTAACCCCGCATTTGCAAGACTGAAGGCTTGTCTCCTTACCGAACATATGAGTAATGAGGAACCGAAGAGTGAAGAATTAAGAGTGAAGGGTGAAAAGTGAAAAGATTAGGTTTGATTTAATGCTCATTTTTCTTTACTCTCATCCCTGCCATATAAGCGGCAACGGTCAAAGGCGGTATGCCGAGAGCGGGGAGATAGGCGCCCAAACGAAGTGTATCCGTCTCCTTTAAAAAGAAAAACCCACCTATTAAAAACGCATATCCTGCGATTCTACTCAACGACAAAGCGCCTTTGGCGTCGACAAGCGTCTCTTTGAACGGTTTTTTCGACGCTTTCATACGCGCTTTTTCTTCTTTGATAACGGTACGAATATCATCGTTTTTCGAAAGATGCCTATCTTCATCGTACAATCCGTGCGGATCTTCGATACGATCGATCGTATCGCTGTCAATATCGACGGTAACCATCTCTTGCGCGACGCGCGAATCGACCATTTTACGGTACCCCCGCATCGATCCCAACATAACCGAGAGCGAACCGAAAAAGGCGATTTGGGTATTGAGCAAAACGGTGGGTTCTCCCGTCAACGCACTGAGTACGACGACTATACCGTCGGCAATAAGGAGTGTCGAGAGGAGTGCGCGATCAATCTTCATCGTCCTCTTCTTCTTTGATTTCTCGTCCGGGACGATAACGTGGATCTTTGGCCAGTTCGTCAAGAGAGCGTTTTTGTTTGCGGTAGGCGATGGCGATATTGTTGATGGCCGCACCCACGCCGATGACGACACCGATCCACAATGTCCAAAACGCCCCCGTAAGTTTTTGCAGTCCGATACCGATACCGATACCGATCAGTATCGCCACGACGATCGAGATACCCAGACTCAATCCGTCCGCCGCATCGACGATCTTTTTCATTTTCGGTTCTTCGGGGTTCATTGTCATTCCTTCTTTATCTCTTCATTCATCACTCTTCAATTCCTAATTCCTAATTTCTAACTTCTAATTTCTAACTTCTAATTTCTAACTTCTAATTTCACCCATCGTCTCATACGCCGCCTTGATCGTCTCGTCGATCATCGCATCGGTTATCGCTGTAGAGATAAAGCCCGTCTCGAAAGAGGAACACGCCAGATAGACGCCCCTATCGAGCATCCCGCGATGAAATTTGGCAAAGAGCGCTTGGTCGTTGGCTTTGGCATCGTCGAAATTTTTAACCGGTTTGTCGCTAAAGAAAAAGCCGAACATACTCCCGCGCACTTCCGTAACCATAGATACCTCAGCCGCCTCGGCGGCCTTTTGAAGTCCCTGCACCAATCTTTTGGCTTTTTCGGAAAGCTCGACATAGATACTCGGATTTGCTTTGAGCTTTTTGAGACTCGCCAAGCCCGCCGCCATCGCCACGGGGTTACCGCTAAGCGTTCCGGCTTGATAAACGGGACCTTCGGGGGAGAGATGCGCCATAATCTCTTTGCGTCCGCCGAATGCACCTACGGGCATACCCGCACCGATCACTTTGCCCAGCGTCACCATATCGGGCACGACGGTCGTGATGCCTTGCGCCCCTTTGAGCGACGCTCTAAATCCGCTCATCACTTCGTCGAATATCAGTATCGCTCCGTATGTGTCGCAAAGTTCGCGAAGCGCTTTAAGGAAGCTCTCGTCGGCAGGCACCAAGCCCATATTGCCCGCGATCGGCTCTATGATGACACACGCGATGCCGCCTTCGCTCGCCTCAAAACAGGATTTGACGCTTTCGATATCGTTGTAGCGCGCCAAAAGGGTGTGCTTGCTCAGATCCGCAGGTACGCCGGGGCTACTCGGCGCGCCGAATGTCGCAGCGCCGCTTCCCGCTTGAACCAACAGCGAATCGCTGTGACCGTGATAGCACCCTTCGAACTTGACGATGTCGTCGCGTCCGGTATAGCCGCGCGCCAGCCTAATGGCGCTCATAACCGCTTCGGTACCGCTATTGACGAAACGAACCTTGTCGATACTCTCGAAAAGCGAGACGATCTCTTCGGCTAGCGCCGTCTCCAGTGTTGTAGGCGCGCCGAAACTGAGTCCTTTTTTCGCCGTTTCGATCACCGCAGCTTCGATATCCGCATCGCAATGACCAAAGATGAGCGGTCCCCAACTTTGAACATAGTCGATATAGCGGTTACCGTCGATATCGTAGAGATACGCCCCCTCGCCTCTTTCGATAAACGGCGGCGTTCCTTCCACCGCATTGAAAGCGCGTACGGGCGAATCGACTCCGCCCGGAATCACCTCATAAGCCTCTTTGTATGCCTGTTCGCTTTGTGTGTATCGCATCTTTTATCCTCGTGCTGTATAATGGTACGGATTATACACTATAGGGACTAAAAGGTGAGGAACAAGCGTACGGCACTGGGGTTTTTACTGTCGTTGATGCTGCACGCATTGCTCGTATGGGTAGTATGGGAAAAGAAACGCGATTTGCTTCTACCGCCACCTTCTAGTTCGCCGCATCCCGTGAAGCTGGATCTCAAACGTTTCTTGCCTTCCGCACCACCGTCAACTTCCCCCGCAAAGACGCCGACCACTTTACCCAATCCCGTCAAAACAAAAGCGCACAAAACCGTTACCCCCGCAAAAAAGTCCTCGCAAAAACTCGTCGAAAAAAAGAATAAGCCGCAAAAGGCTAAAAAAGACGTTTCGAAACCGACGAAACCTTTACAAAAGCCCAAACCGAAAAAACCCTCACCCTCGAAGCCCGAAGCTCTATCGAAAGCGAAACGCAAAACGACACCTCATTCGTCAAAAAAGCCGCGTCCAACCCTATCGACCGAAACACCCGTTGTAAGAAAGCAAAGTGCCAAAACGCACCGTACGCACAAAGACAAATTGGCAGGCTTTCTTTCCAAGGGACTTTATACGCCGCACCGACCGACAAAATCCTCTTCATTACGACGTACGCCTCCCGAATTGACGCGACTTTACGGCAAGGAGTACTACAGTTTCACCAAAGAGCAGCGCAGCTTTATCCGCAATCACCTCAGCGAAATACAGCGTATCACCCAAAATACGCTGGTGCGCAACGGTTATCCCGAAGTAGCACTGCAAACGCATCAACAAGGCACCAATGTCGTCAGTTTCTATCTACACCCAAACGGCGATATCAGCGATTTGAAAATCTTGAAACCAACAGGCTACGAAGCGCTCGACAAAAATACGCTTGAGGTCATACGCATAGCCTATATGCATTATCCGAGACCCAAAACAAAAACCAAAATTATTTTCTATGTGAACTATTCATTATATTGATTATTTATGTTATAATTTAGTGATATAAGGAGGTATGACCATGTTTGATCTATTTGCGTCGAAAAATCAAAAGCTGGTAAAAAAGTGGCACAAAGAGCACGAAGAGATAGTAGAGTTGGCACATAAAGTGATGGGAGAATACGCGAAAAACAACCATGCCGCCGCAAAAAAATATCTCAAACAACTCAATGATTTGACCGTCGATCACGTGATGAACGAGGATATCGAGCTTTTCAAACTTATGCACGACGACAAACGTATCGATAGCGAAACGGAACATCTGGCAAACGAATTTATCAAAAGCTTTAAAAAGACGAAATTGGCCTTGATGGATTTTTTAAGCCATTATTCGAAAGAAGAAGTTCCTTTGGACGATACGTTTTTCAAGCAATTCAACGAGATCGTCGAAGCGGTGGGAGAACGTATCGATTTCGAAGAAAAAAATATCTATGCCAAACTCAAGGAGAAATAAAAAGACCGCATCGTAACCCTTCGGCGCGCCCGAAGGTATGCCCGTTCAAACGCTTTTTCACCCGCATTCCTCTCCGCCAATTTGCACGTTTAGTACACATAAAAAAGATACGATATCTTTGTCGAAAAAAAGGAGTTCCACGTATGCGTATTTTTCTCTTTTTGGCATTACTATCGTATTCGCTCCAAGCACATCCGATAGACGATCTCGTCGATTACGCGTTGAAACGTCACCCTTCCCTCGAAGCGATACGCCATCGCATAGAGGGGATGAACGCCCGCATCGCAAAATCGAAACGGTGGCAAAATCCCGATTTGTCAATAACGATTAACGACATTCAATTTTCCGATATCTCCGATCGCGCTATCGAACCGATGCAATTCGAATCTTTCAGTGTCAAACAAACCTTACCGTGGTTCGGCAAAACCGAAGCGAAAGCGCGGGTGCAAAAATCGCGCAAAGCGGTAATGTTGGAAAGCTACGAAGCGGCGAAGGTCGCACTTGCCTTGCGTATACGCCAAAGCGCTTACGGCGTTGCGGAGCTGGAGCGACGTATCGCCGTATTAAAGAAGTATATCCAAGTGGCGCGTACCAATATCGCACTTTTTACCGATACCATCGCGACAAACACCGCAAGCCACGCGCAAAGTGTCGCCGCGGAGCTTTCGCTTTACAAGATCGAAGTGCGTATGGAGCGCTACCGTGCCCTTTTGCAAGTGCAACGAGAAACACTCGCATATCTTGTCGGAAAAAACATCGAAAGGCTCAAGGTGCCGTTACGTCCGCATAAACCCGAATCTCTCGCTTATTATCTGAACAAACTCTCAAGAAATCCTTCGTTGAAACGAAAAGCGAAACGAAGCGAACTCGCCTATGCCGTAGAGCGATTGCGCGATCTTGAGGCGATTCCCGATCCCTACGTGAAGGTAGGCTACCACCATAGAGAAAACTACGAAGATTACGGGGCGTTGAGCTTCGGTATCGCCGCGTCGATTTACGGTACCGAAGCGCTCGATTTTGAAATCGCTCGCAAAGAACGTCTCGCCGCACAAAGCGCCTATATCGACGAACAGCGCAAGCTTCTAAGCGATATACGTGCCGCTTATGTCAAGTTGACGGAGGCTTATCGTATCCATCGTATCCTCGAAACGAAAAGTCTGCCGCGACTCGATCATATGCTGGAACTCAGTGCGGCGGCGATAGAAAAAGGCGCCGACCTTTTTACCTATACCGCTATTCTCGAACAAAAACTCGCCCTCGAAGAAGAACGCATTGCCGCCGCCTCGGAGTTTTTGCGCGTCGAAGCCGAACTGAAAGCCCTCATCGGAGAGATCGAATGAAAACGCTCAAATACACGCTATGGGTCGTCGCGACGCTGGTTTCTTGCGGTTATGCTCAGATGAAATGCGAAAGCGGAAAGTGCGCTTTCACAAAATCCGTACGTTTTAAAACGTCGCCTTCCAAATCCGACATCGCTACGAAGACCTTTACGACAGGCTCGGTTTTGCCTACACAAACCGAAAAGAGAAAACCGTCGCGTCCCACCGTCAAGCAGCTTTTCAATGTCACGACGACACGTGTCGTCAAAAAGAGCGTCGCCCCCAAACAGATAAACTACGGCTATATCGTCGCGGACGAATCCGAAAAAACCGAAGTTGTTACCCGTTACGACGGATATGTCGTTACGCTTTACGCCGATACGCGTTATCGCAAGGTTAAAAAAGGCGAAAAATTGGCGACGGTGTATGCACCAGAAGTCTACAAAGCCAAACAAGATTATCTCAATGCGCTGAACTTCGATGCCAAACGTCCCTCTGCCGCCATGGTACGCAGCAGCCGTGCGAAACTCGAACTGCTCGGGGTCGCCGCCAAAGAGATCGAGGCTATAAAACCGGGAGGCGGAGTCGGCACCTACACGACCGTCTACGCGCCGAGAGACGGTTGGATCTTCGATAAACGCATCGAAGCGGGTTCGGCTTTTAAAAAAGGGACGAGACTTTTCGAAATCGTTTCGCTCGATAGCGTATGGATGGAAGCCAAGCTTTATCAAGAACAGATAGCGAAACTGAAACATTTGGTTCGTTTCACCGTCGTTCCGGAAGGATTCGACAAAGAATTCGAGGCGAAAAAAGAGTTGCTCTATCCCGCCCTCGATCCCAAGGAAGCCGTCGCAACGCTTCGGCTTTCGATACGAAACGAAAACGAGACGCTTCTACCCGGAATGTATGCGAAACTGTACGCCTATGCCGAAGCGAAAACGCGTCTGCTCTTACCCGCTACTGCACTGATACGAAAAAACGGTGCGTGGTATGTCTTTTTGGCGACGGCGTTCGAAGGAGAATACGAACCGATCGAAGTAAAAGTCAAGGCGCTGGACAATCGCTATTACGAAGTGCTCGAAGGCTTGAAAGAAGGCGAAGAGGTGGTAAACGACGCCCTTTTCTTGATGGACGCCGACGCACAGATCGGCGGGCTGATAAGATAGGATTAAGAAAATGATAGAAAAACTTATCGCCTTTAGCGCCAAAAACCGTTTTTTGATACTGACGGCTACACTTTTCATCCTTTTCGGATCCGTTTGGTCGATGAAGCATACACCGCTCGATGCGCTTCCCGACCTTTCGCCTCCGCAAGTGATCGTACAAGTGACATGGAAAGGACAAAGTCCGGAGATTATCGAGGAGCAAGGCACTTACCCGCTTGTATCGCAATTTCTCGCCATCTCCGGTATCGAGACGGTGCGCGGCTTTTCCACCTACGAAAACGCCCTTATCTATATCGTCTTCAAAGAAGGAACGGATCTGTATTGGGCCCGTTCTCGCGTACTGGAGCAATTGGCCTCCGTTCAAAGCAAGCTACCCGCCGGGATGGAGGTCACACTTGGACCCGACGCTTCGGGTGTGGGTTGGGTTTACGAATATGCGCTCGTATCGAAAAGCAAAACCCTCGAAGAGCTGCGTACTTTACAGGATTATTACTATAAATACGCATTGATGGGGGTCGACGGTGTCTCCGAAGTGGCGAGCATAGGCGGGTTCGTGCCGACCTTTCAAGTCACTATCGACAACGATGCGCTGGTGCGCTACAATCTATCCTTAGAAGATGTCATACATACGCTCAAAGCCAACAACAACGACACGGGAGGCCGCATCGTGATCCGAAACGGCTACGAATGGATGGTGCAAGCAAAAGGATATCTCAAAGATCTCGACGAGATACGTAAGCTTGTCGTCACCGCCAAGCACGGTATCCCCGTTACGATCGCGCAAATCGGTCGCGTAGAAAAGGTGCCGGCCGCGAGGCGAGGCGTCGCCGATCTCAACGGTGAAGGCGAGGTGGTCGGTGGTATCGTGATGCTGCGTTACGGAGAAGATGTCTATCGTGCATTGGAGCGTATCAAAACCAAGATGAAAGAACTCAAAATAGACGGCGTGGATGCAATCACCGTATACGACCGTTCGCAACTCATCTCGAAGGCAATCGATACGCTTAAAGGCACTCTGTTGGAAGAGAGTCTTATCGTTGTCGCGATTATCGGCCTCTTTTTGATGCATTTGCGTTCGTCGCTTATAGTTTTGTTGGTTTTACCGCTGACGATAGGAGCGACTTTTTTGTTGATGAAACTTTTCGGCATCGGTAGCAACATTATGAGTCTCGGCGGTATCGCCATCGCCATCGGAGCGATGGTGGACGCTTCTGTCGTTATGATCGAAAACGCCCACAAAACCATCCATAAAGAAGAAGAAAAAAGCGGTAGAACATTGACGCATCGCGAGCGTATCTCCGCGATAGTTGCCTCGTCACAGTTGGTCGGACGCCCGATTTTTTTCGCTTTGGCACTCGTGGTGGTTTCGTTTTTGCCTATTTTTGCACTCTCCGGACAAGAAGGATTGCTTTTTACCCCACTTGCGTTTACCAAAACGTTCGCGATGAGTGCCGGCGCGCTATTTGCCGTTACCCTCGTGCCGGTACTGATGATCTATTTCGTCAAAGGCAAGATTGTCTCCGAATCGAAAAATCCGCTCAACCGTTTTTTCGTACGACTCTATCACCCTCTCTTATCATGGGGGTTGAAACTGAAGTATCTCGTGTTCGCTATCGCCGTCATATTGCTATTGTTCGCCGTACCGCTTTACAAAAAGCTCAACTGGGAGTTCATGCCGATGCTGGACGAACAGAGCCTCATGTATATGCCCGTCACGCCTTACGGTATCTCGATAGACCAATCCAAGGCTATAACCCAAAAGACCGACGCCGTCATCAAAAGCTTTCCCGAAGTCAAAACGGTATTCGGCAAAGGCGGCCGGGCGGATACCGCCACCGATCCCGCACCGCTTGGTATGATCGAGACGATTATTACGTTCAAGCCCAAATCGCAATGGCGTCCGGGTATGACCACCGAAAAGCTGATGGAGGAAATGGACAAAGCGCTTCAAATACCCGGACTCGTCAACTCTTGGACTTACCCTATCAGAGGGCGCATCGATATGTTGCTTTCGGGGATTAGAACACCGCTGGGTATCAAAATTTACGGTAAAGATATCAACGAACTGCAAAAGATCGCGGGAGAAATCGAAAAGAAACTCGGAAATCTCGAAATTACGCAAAGTGTCGTTGCCGATAAAGCGAGTGCGGGCTATTTCATCGACATCGATATCGATACGGAGGCGCTTCAACGCTACGGTATCGATAAAGATCTGTTGTTGAAATACACCTCTACCGCTATCGGAGGAAAACGACTCACGACGCTTTACAAAGGTTTGGAGCGTTATCCCGTGACTTTGCGTTTGGAAGAGGACGAACGCCGCACTCTCGACGAAATACGCAACATTCTCGTCAAGACGCCGTTGGGATTCGCGCCTCTTTCCACTTTCGCCGACATCTCGTATCGCCAAAGCGCTTCTGTCATAAAAAGCGAAATGGCCACTCCCGTAACCTTTGTCTATATCACGCCGAAACTCGGTACGAGCGTCGTTAGCTATAAGGAAGAAGCTAAAAAAGCCTTAAAGGATATCCGATTGCCTCCCGGATACCGTATCGAGTGGGCGGGGCAGTCCGAATATCTCGCTTCGGCGATGCAAAAAATCATTTGGATCGTACCTGCGGTCTTGCTTTTGATTTTACTTTTGATCTATTTCGCTTTGAAAGAAACGATACCGACGCTTATCGTCTTTTTCACACTTCCTTTCGCGCTCCTGGGCGGATTGATCTATATCTATCTGCTCGATTACAACATAAGCATCGCTGTCATTGTCGGTTTTCTCGCTCTTTTTGGCATTGCGGCGGAGACCGCTATCGTCATGATCGTTTATCTCAAAGAGAGTGTCGAAGAAGCGAAATCGCGTCTGAAAAATCGATTTGACGCCGAAGCGCTGAACGATGCCGTTTACGAAGGTGCCGTGCAGCGAGTACGGCCGAAACTCATGACCGTTTTCGCCATTTTAGCGGGGCTGTTGCCTATCATGTATACGCACGGTGTCGGTTCGGAGGTGATGCAACGCATTGCCGCACCGATGATAGGCGGTATAGTCAGCTCCGCAGTGCTTAGTTTGCTGTTGATCCCGATTTTGTATATGCTGTACGAAAAGAGACAATTAAAAGGTAAAAATTAAAAAGGAAAATGGAAATGAATCCGTTCAATAAAACAGAAGCGTTTCTCAAGAAGCGCATACCAAAACTCCTCACTCATCACTCTTCACTCTTCACTCTGATGCTTGTCGGCACTCTGACAATCATCAGCGGCTGCAACGACAAGAAGAAACCCAAGTCCCTCACCGAAGGCGGCATGAAATGCGGTGCGGGAAAATGTGGCGCGTCGATGGCGGGCGGCTCGAGCATTCTGATAAAAAAAAGAGCCAATATCCTCCGTCAAATGGATACGAACGACAGTAGAAGAGCCTGCGTTTTGAAGGCGCACAGCGTCAAAAAACTCTACGATTGCGTTCGCGATCCCATCTCGGGAAGATTGGTAAAATAAGAAGCTAACGAAACTTAACGCATAGAAGCAATATAAGCTGCCAACGCTTTTAATTGCGCGTCACTAAGCGAATCGACACGTGCTTTCATCAATTTGCCCATGCGATATTGGTCAAGCTTTCCTTCTTTATACGCTTTGAGTTGTTTGTATGTCAATGCCGCGCTACGCCCTTTGATCGGGGCCGAAACGCCTACCGCACGCTTTTTACCGTGTTTACCGTGACAGCCCGCGCAATGCGACTTATAAAGCGAAGCGGCGTTGCCGCCCCATACGTTGGAAAAAAGTAACGATATTATCAATACGAGAAGCCCTATTTTTTGCATTTTTCGATCGACCTTTCGAACCTTTAACATGTGGGAACTTTACCCGAATCGGAAGCGAACTCGTAAGAAAAATCGTAAAGATCTCGGATATATTTGTCGCGGATACGCTTGAGTTTCACTTTCGGACAGATCTTTTTGATCTCCTCTTTAAATTTCCCCGCATTCATGATGGTTTCCCATTCGTCCTGCGTATGCTTGATAGCGAACTTCGCACCAGAAAAGCCGCAAGGCGCTTTAAGTTTTTTCATATAGATCTTTTTGCCTTTTTCCACGCTTGCATGGCTTGACGTTATCGCAACCGTACCCATCAATATCATACTCAAACCGACTTTTAAAAGTTTCATTTTTCGATTCCTTCCTTTATGGTCTAACATTTCGGTACGACACCGTCTTTCGCATATTTATACGAAAAGTCGTATACGTGTTTCCACCACGATTTTTTTATCTTTTTGAGTTTCAGTCTCGGACAAATACGTTTCGCTTCTTCGGGAAAGCGTCCCTCCTCCCAAATCTCCTCCCATTCGTCTTGCGTATGGTTTCTGGCAAATCTCACCCCCGAAAAGCCGCATTTTTTTCGAAATTTACGTTTAAAAATCTTTTGCCCTTTTTTCGCATTTGCAAAGGTACACGTAGGAACACTTCCTACCACCATTAGCGCCATCCCGATTACGGCGAAACTTTTACGTAAAGTCATAACCCACCCTTTCATAATGTACCGTTATTGACAACGATTTATTATAGCTATCGCATTTTATCAAACAGCTTAACGCCTACCGACTCTCTCGGAACTTAAATGAATTATAACACAAAAATGTGAAACGATTGTGCAAAGAGTTAACGAAGCTTTCCGAAAACCTTATTGGCTTCCCAATAATAATTTACGGCTTTACGTAACGTTTCGTCCGAAAGTTCGAGCGGTTTTTTGACTTCGTGATCGGTAAAAAAAAGATCGGGCAATACCGAAATGTCTCTATCGGGATGTTTCAAATAGTTCATAATCGCCTGCTTGACGAAGCGTTCGCTACTGTAAACGAGTAGATAACGTTTGAACATCTCGCCGAGACTCATAG
>JALVPA010000146.1 GCA_027026055.1 Campylobacteraceae bacterium
TCCTCTTTATTTATACTAAGATATTATACTATGAATATCACAATATTTCAAATAAAGTCAGTATCGTTTTGTAATCATAAGATTGACCTCGAAAACGGGCGAGGGAAAACCCGTAATCTTATTTTGTCTTGAAAAAAAGTATATAGAGTCCCGGTAAAATCAGCAGCGTCAAGGCGGTGGAAGAGAGGATACCTCCCGTGACAACAACGGCGAGGGGGTATTGAATTTCGCTGCCGACTCCGGTGGCGAAGAGTAGCGGTAAAATCCCGAAAAGGGTGGTAAACGCCGTCATAAGAACAGGGCGTAAACGTAGTAAAGTAGCCTCTTTGACCGTATCGAACAATCGCTTATGTGGAGATTTCGCACGTAATTCGTCGATGAAGCTCACCAGTACGATGCCGTTGAGTACGGCGATAGCGAAGATGGCGATAAATCCGACGATAGCCGAAACGCTGAGGTATTCGCCGCTAACGACAAGCGCGGCAATGCCTCCGATAAGTCCCAACGGCACCCCGAGCAAAATGAGGAACGCCTTTTTGAAGGAGTTGAAGGCGGTATAGAGCAAAAGCGCAATCAACAACAACGTCGCGGGAACGATAAGCGTTAGCGTTGCGGTTGCTTCTTGCATATTTTTGAAATCTCCCGCCCACTTGATGTAGTAGCCGTTGGGGATGTTGACCTCTTTTTTGATCTTGGCATCGGCTTCGGCGACGAAGGAGGCGATATCGCGTCCTTCTACCTCCATCGAGACGACCATATAGCGGCTAAGATCTTCGCGTTTGATAAACGCCGGTCCTTGGACGATACGAATATCGCACACTTCGTCCAGTCGCACGATTTTGCCACTACGGCTACGTAGCAAGTGCGATTTGAGCGAAGCGATATCTTTTTTGGCCTCTTTGATTTTCGGTACGATACCGAACCGTTTGATACCCTCTATCTTTTCGGTTACCGGCTCTTCGCCGATCCCGTGACGAATGACGCGCATCACTTCGTCGACGCGAATGCCGTAACGCGAAAGCGCCAAATAATCGGGTCGGATGACGATTTGCGCCTGACCGAGTTGCGATTCGATTTCGGAATGTTCGAGCCCTTCGAGACCCGAAACCGCTTCTCCTATCCGTTTGGCGATACGATCGAGTACTTTTTGATCTTCGCCGTAAATCTTGACGGCAAGTTCGGCTTTGACCCCCTCCAGTAACTCTTCGATACGCATCGCAATGGGTTGGGTGGGGACAAACTGCACATAGGCAAACCGTTTTTGCAAATCTGCGGTCAATTTTTTTGCAAACGCTTGGATATTGTCGACATCGGGTTTGAGTGTCAGTAGTATCTCCATATAGTTGGCTTGCGCCGTTTCGCCTTTTTCGCTACGCCCTATCATGGAGAGTACGGAAGCGACCCGGTCGGGATAGGCGCGTAAAATGTAGCGTTCTATCGCTTTGCTGTTTTCGATGCTTTGAGAGAGCGCCGTACCCGGAATGGCGATGACGCGGTACATGACGGACTCTTCGTTGAGTTCGGGCATAAATTCGCGTCCTTGCCGCATCAACAATAGTGCCGAAATCGCGAAAATGACGAAGGTGACGAAAACGAGCTTTTCGGCATGATGAAGAGCAAACGTCAACATGGGGGTATAGAGTTGTTTGATACCTCGCATCAGCGGCGATTCGGCGTGTTTCGCGGGTTTGAGCAGCAGATAAGAGAGCACGGGTACGAGCAAAAGCGCCACGGCAAGCGAACCCAACATGACAAAGACGATATCGAGCGCCATCGGGGTATAAAGCTTGCCCGCAAGTCCGCTAAGGCTCAATAGCGGGATAAAAACCGCGGCAATGATAAGTAGGGCGAAAACGACCGGTTTCGCCACATCGGCCGTAGCGGCGGCAATCGTTTCGATACGCGACATTTCGGGCTTGTCGTGCATCAGACGGAAGCTATTCTCTACAACGACGATGGTGCCGTCGACGATCATTCCGATGGCGATGGCAAGCCCCGAAAGGCTCATGAGGTTTGCCGATATGCCGTATGCGCGCATTATCAAAAAGGCGATGAGTAGCGAAAGAGGTAACGCTGCTATGACGATAAACGCCGAGCGCAGCTCGAAGAGGAACAAAAAGAGGATGATTGCGACCAGAATGGAGCCTGTCAGCAGTGCGGAGGTCATCGTATTGACCGCTTTGCGGGTGATCTCCGTTCGGTCGTAGATGGTCTTTATCTCCACCCCTTTGGGGAGTGCGGCGTTGACCAGCGGCAGTTTGGCTTTGATGGACTCTACCACCTTTGCGGCATTGGTACCGCTTCGTTGCAACACCATACCGAACATTGCCTCTTTGCCGTCGATAGTTACGGCGCCGAAACGCGGGGCTTTACCCTCTTTGACTTCGGCTATGTCTCCGACGGTGACGGCAAGCGCTCCTTTGCTGCGCACGACGGTGTTGCGGATATCCTCGAGTGTCCGGTAGAAGCCGGCACCCCTGATGAGGTACTGTTCGCGGTTGAACTCGAGGTACTGTCCTCCTGCGGAGATGTTCGAACGCTCAAGTGCCTCGACGACTTCATCGTAGGTTGTGTCGGTTGCCTGCAGGCGTTTGGGATCGATGAGGACGTCATATTGCTTTTCGAAACCGCCCCAGCCGACGACCTCTTCGACGCCGTCGACCGATTTGAGCATCGGTGAGACGATGTATTCTTGCATTTCACGAAGTCGGCTTAAGGAATATTTGCCCGTCGTGTCTTTGAGCCGATACCAGAAGACCTGTCCGAGCCCTGTGGTGTTCGGTCCCATGGTGGGTTTTCCCCATCCTTTGGGGATCTCTATGCCGTTGAGCCTCTCGGCGACCAATTGTCGTAAAAAGTAGGTGTCGTAATCGTCTTCGAAGAAGACGGAGACGTACGAAAGCCCGAAGATAGAGTTCGAAAGGATCATCTTTACACCCGGAAGTCCCGCCATGGCGGACTCTATAGGGTAGGTGACGAGTTTCTCTATATCTTCTGCGGAGTTGCCGGGGCTCTCGGTATAGATGACCACCTGTTTGGGTGTGATGTCCGGGAAGGCATCGACAGGGATCTCATTGTAGGCTTTGTAGCCAAAACTTGCAATGGCGATAAAAAGTGCCAGTATAAGAAACTTATATCGGATGAGCAGTTCGAAAAAAGATTTCATGTTTCGCTCCTAGTGGCCGTGCTCGCTAAGTGAGGACTTCAGCAGCATCGATTTGATGAAATAGACGCCCGATGCGACATACGCTTCGCCCACTTCGAGTCCTTTGACGGCAACACGGTCGCCGAAGTAGGCAAGAGGTTCAACGACTCTCGGTTCATAGGGGTTCTCTTTATGCTCGTGTTCACCGTGTTTGGCCTCGTTATGCTCCTCTTTGTGCGCGTGTGCCGTTTTTTTGCCTTCATGCTCCGTTTTTTCGTGTGTTTCGTTGTGCTCTTTTTCGACAAAGACCACCCATTCGCCTTTAAATAGGGTCAAGGCGCTTTTTTCGACGGTCACCACTTTGCTGTAGGGCGGTAAAGCGATACGTATCGGCACGAAAGTGTCGATAAGGATTGTTTTCGGGTGAGAATCGAGTGCGAAGAGTGCCTTGGCGCGCTGTGTCTCTTCGTCGATAACGGGCATCAGCCGAACGTAATGCGCATGATACTCTTTGTTTGCATAGGCGACGTATCCGTCGCTTTTTTCGGAGAGACGCATTGCATCGGCGACATCGAGGTAGGCGACGGCGTAGAATGCATTTCGGTTGACAACGGACATGATCGGCTCTTCCGCGTCCACATTGGCGTGTAACGGAACGAAAATATCGCCGACCGTACCGTCGGCATGGGCGCGAAGTATCAATGTGTCGGTCGTTTTGTCAAGTCTATCGGTCGCCACCCCCAGCGAATCGAGTTGCGAACGGAGGGTATCGAGCTTGGAGAGCACTTCTTCGGTTTCGATAAGGGCTCGGTTGAAGTCGTGTTGCGACATCAGCCCTTTTTTGTAGAGGGTACGGGCGGTTTCGAGGCTCTCCTTCGCCGCTTTCGCTTGCGCTTTGAGCGCGAGAAAGGTCGCGGTCATTTTCGAAAACGCCATCGATTCGACAAGCGCTACTTTGTCGCCTTTGGAGACGGTTTGACCCGGAGTGACGAAATAGCGTTCCACATGTCCGGGGAGGCGCGATACGATCTTTTGTTGTTGGTCGGAAAGCTGGGTAATCTTCGCGTTGACGGAGACGATTTTTCCAAGCGTCTCCTCTTTGGCGTGCGCTATGGCGATATTCTGTGCTATGAGTGCCGGCGGCAGCAGGATGAGTAGCAGTAGTCTTTTAGTCATTGTAGGCTCCTTGTAAAAAGCGTAATTCTATTTTTTTCTCGTTGATCGTTTTTTGTGTCCGTAGAAGTGCTTTGCGTGTCCGAATCAATCGGTTCTTTGCCGTCATCAGTTCAAAGAGCGAGTTTTTGGAAAGGGTATAACTTTCTTGAAGCAAGGCGGCAAGCTCCTTTTGCTCTTTTTCCAGGTTTTGTAACGCACGGTATTGTAAGGTAAGCTCTTTGAGGGCGCTTTTTAGCATCCGTTTTCGGTGCTTTTGCGTCACGACGAGCCGACGACGCTCAAGGGCTACTCGGTTTTGCTTGAGTTTTGCCAACATTCGCTCTTCGCTTCGGTTGTGGTTGATTGCCAGAGGGAGCGTAACTCCCACACGAAAGATTGACTGGTCGGGTTCTTTTTCGAGTTCGGTACTTATCTCGTAGTGCGTAAAGCCTCCTTCGGCGCGCATCGCTTCACTACGGTAACGTCGCTCTTTGGCAAGGAGTATTTTTTCGGCGGGAGAGGGTTTGTCGGACGGTTGTGTTTCGAAGGTGACATCGTAAATGAAACGGGGTGCGAGCGTTACTTTTTTTTCGATACCCGCCGCGGAAAGGAGTCGGTAGTAGAGGGTGTCGCGCGCTTGGCGTACACCGTAAAGCTCCGCTTTGAGCATCGTCGTTTGCGTTTTTGCTTGTAAATACGCGACTTTGGTCTCCGAGCCGTTTTTGTAGCGTTTGAAGACCAAGGCGGCGACTTTTTGCGAAAGCGTAAACTCCTCTTGGAGTAGCGAAAGCAGTTTGCGTTGATAGATATAGTCGGTATAGAGCTTCTCCAGACGTCGTAAAAATCCCGCCCGTCCCTGCGTAGCGTAGGCTTGCGCCAACGAGAGGTATGCATCGGCGGTCGCTCGCACCCCTTCGTAGAAGCTGTCGGTGCGTACCGATTGAGAAAGGGCGACGGCGTAGCCGAAATCGTTCGTGCCCTCTTTCGGGTCGAATGCGGCACCCGTGACGGAGAGGGTTGGGTTCGGCGTTCTTAGCGCAATGGCGTTTTCGGTTTTTGCGACGCTTATTTCGAGTTGTTGTTGTCGTAGCACCGGCGAGTGCTTGAGGGTATAGGCTTTGAACGCTTCGTAGCTCATCCCGAAAAGAGAAAGGCTAAGCGTTGTAAAGAGTACGAGTGTCTTTTGCATGGGCAACATCCTTTGTATCTATCTACGTCGTCCGAAATGGCGGACATACGTTTCGGGTTTGGCGGAAGCAAACCCGGTAGCGGGCATCGCTACCCGACGGTTTGAAGGGGGAGATTAGGAGAGTATGGGAGGTTTGTGTTCGGCGGATCGGGAAGTCGGGGTATAGGTCGTAAGCGTCGTTTGCGGCTTATGCGCAAGCACAGGCGCTTCCAATGCGGGCAACGCCCTATCGAGAATGGCGACAAAGTGAAAATAGTGGTGCAGTTTGCACAGGTCGCCGCACGCATCGTCATCATGCGTTTCGAGCACAAAGTCGATTGCGGTGGCGTGATGACATGCCGCACGGTTGTCCGCCGCGGTGATAACCGTCGCATGCACGACATTAAACGACAGCGATAACAACAACACTATTTTGACAAGCGTCGCTTTCATGTGTCGCCCCTTTTTGTATAGTATATCGTACATATGTCTCTTTTTAGCTTCCGCAACAACCGCCGTCGCTACAGCGGCTCTTTTTCGTGAAATGGGGTTTGAGTACGAAATAGAGTGTCAATCCCCAAAGCACCGCGGCGCTGAGCGTAGCGACAATGCCGCCGTGTTCGTCCATATGCACGAGCGATGCGGGGTCGATATCGGAGGCATCGAAGAGATAGTCGAGTCCCAAGCCGAACAGCACACTACCGACAACAATCGTACCGAGATAGATAAAAAGCGCACGGCTTCCCAGCATCTTTTTGACCACGCCGACGGTGACGGTGTTGGTGGCGGGACCGGCGGAGAGAAAGACGAATGCCGCGCCGGCGCTTACGCCGCCGAGCATCAGCCCCGCCGCTATAGGCAGCGACGCCGTGGCGCAGACATACATCGGTGCGGCGATGAGGACCACGATAAGGTAGCTAAGCCAAGGGTACGTTTTGAGCGTTGCGCTAAGATCCTCAGGTATGGCGACGGTGATCAGCGCTCCCAGTAACAATCCCCAAAAGAGCGGTTTGGCGATATCGCCGAGTAGAGTGACGAAGGCGTACTTCATCGCGGCGACAAAAGAGAAGCCGTTTTTCGTATCGCTGTCGCAACCGGAATCCGATGCGCAGCAGGAGGAAGCTTGCGGGGCGGAAGTGGGTGAAGAGTGAAGAGTGAAGAGTGAAGAATTATGGCTTGCATCACTTTGTGATGCTTTCATTTGAAAGGATGGTGAAGCTACTTGTGTAGGGTGTTGTGGCCCTACGATACTAAAGCTCGGTTTGGGTGTCGGGCTTTGTTTCTTCGCTTCACTCTTTTTTGTGGCGTCCGTTCCGTCGAAAATATTGGTCATTATGCCTGCCGCAACGGCAATGAGCATCGAGGTGACGATACGATAGAGTGTAAAGAGCCAGCCGAATATGCCGTATGTTGCCAATATGGAGTCCACTCCGGTAATGGGGGTGGAGATAAGAAAAGAGAGTGTCGCGCCTTTGCTTGCGCCCGATTTTTTGATGGCGGTCGCCAGCGGTATCACCCCGCAGGAGCACACGGGCAGAGGGATACCGAAAAGGGTCGATTTGACGACGGAACTTACATTGTCTTTGCCGAGGTGTTTGGTGACGAGACTATCGGGTATAAGCTCGTGCAAAATCCCCGCAAAGACGAGACCGAACAAAATATACGGCGCCATCGCGGCGCTCAGTTGCCACAGCGCTTCGAGAAATCGGGTTACTTCCATAGTGTAAACCTTTTTATGTTACCATTGCGGCAACAAACATATAACCGAATTGTTATATAATCAAACTTCAAAAGAGATTAAATGCAACGACTCGTGACTCTCGCCAAACTCTTTTCGGACGAAAATCGCATCAAAATCGTCGCACTGCTTATGAAATACGGTTCGCTGTGCGTGTGCGAGATATGCGATACGTTACGGCTTTCGCAACCGCTTGTATCGAGACATCTTAGACAGATGAAAGAAGCGGGACTTATCGTCTCCGAGAGGAGAGGCAAATGGATGCTCTATGCGCTTGCGGAAGAGAACGAGAGGTTTGCGTGTTGGCTCGATGCCGTACGCGCACACCTGAGCGAACTGCCGCCGTTGGTTGCGTGCAGTCGGTATTGTAGAGAGACAAACGGATAATGTGTGTTTGTTGTCGTATCATAAAAAAAACAAATCAAACCCGTATAGGATAATTAAACAAATATATAAACATAAAAAAAACAAAATTAGAACTATTACAAAAATACACACATATCTCTTTTTGTATCGATTGTTTTTAAAAAAGATATCAATTTTGTTGACTCTTTGTTTGGTGTTTGTTAGCATTTAAGTGCACTATGCATCAAAGAAGGAGACTACATGAAATTCGGTACACTAAGTGTGGCTACGATATTGGCATTAGGTATGGCGTATGCAGGCGGGGATATCGCCCCCGTGGAGCCGTCGGCTTCCCCTGCAGTGGAAGAGAAAGCTTTCTGGGAATTCGGTGGCCAAGCGGTATTGTACTACCAGACTATCGACGCTTACGGCGGTTCGGATCTTTTCAAACAAGGCTCTTCCGTTGCGGATGCGGGGCTGCAGCTCAAAGCGACGCATAAGGATCTTGTCGGCGGAGTGGGAGTCGGTATCACGATTGACGGGGTGGCGACGCTCGGTCTCGAACATAGTATCGTCAGCAACGTCATGCAGACGGCGAACGGCATCAAAGGCGGTTGGATCGCCGAAGCGTATCTTACTTATAGTATCGGAGATACGATGCTCAAAGGCGGACGTATGACGTTGCCTGCCGCTCTTTCGCCGTTTGCACACTCCGAAAGCTGGAATGTGTTTGAAAATACCTATGATGCGGCGTTGGTTGTCAATACGAGTCTTCCCGATACCGTATTGGTGGGGGCGTGGGTCTATGCCAACAATACCAATGGATACGCACAGTTTCACGACGGACCGCCGACGACACCCTCGTCGTCCGCACCGCACAATTTCTTGAAAACCGCTATCGGTATTCACAACTCTCCGAGAAACGAGATGGGTTTTATCGGAGGAGAATATGCCAATATGGCGGATTTCGAAAATACAAACGACGATAACGGCGTATTTATGGTTACCGTACAAAACAAATCGATAGAAAACCTGACCCTCACGGCTTCTTATTATTATGCGGATGATTTTCTCGGTTTGGGCGATGCGCTCAATATTTGGTGGGTTGACGGTAAATACACCGTTTCCAACTTCGAAATCGCTCTACAAGGAGGCCAAGTCATAGACGGCGCACTTCCGAAAGATACGACGGCGTTCGGTGCGAAAATCAGCGGTCATTTCGGTAATGTGGGCGCTTATATCGCTTATTCCAACGTAGACGACGGGACGACGGGTATTTTTAATGTGGGCGGACAGCAAACACCGCTATATACGCAAATGATTATCAACGAAGGCGCCATAAGAAGCGACAACGACACCTTTGTCATAGGCGCGCATACAAATCTGTTCGGCGGTACCTTGGGAGCGGGATACGGTACGACATCCGGTGATGTAAGCGGTTACGATTACGATGAAATCGACGTTTATTATACTGCCGATATCTTTGACGGCGGCAATATTCTTGTCGGATATGTTAATATGGACGACAATGTAAGAGCCGATAGCAACAATGTTGTTAGGATCGTAGGAAGATATCGCTTCTGAGAATATCCGATATTCGCTCAATAAAACGGCACAAAAGCGTTTGTGTCGTTTGAGCGGTTCTCTTTCGTTTTTTCAAATAATTTAAACTGCACATCTTTTTTCCCTCGTATCGTTTTTTTGAAGGTAACGCCTTTTATGCGAATTCCGCTATACTGTTTTGAAAAGGAATCGATATGAAACGAAACGTTGTCGCATTTGTCGTTGCGGCACTATGGTGCTCAGTGCATATGACGCCGTTAATAGCGGGAAAAAAGGAGCTACCCGAGCAGACGCTCTACTTTGGCGGCGATATCGTCACGATGGAGGGTGATAAACCCGAATATGTCGAAGCGGTCGCGGTGCGAGACGGGAAGATTATTTATGTGGGCAAGAAGGCCGGTGCGGTCGACAACTATGCGGGCGAAACCGAAACGGTGGATCTCAAGGGCAAGACGATGATGCCGGGCTTCATCGAACCGCATCTGCATCCGCTCATTGCGGCGATTCTCCTCTCCGGCGACATCATTGCGCCGCACGACTGGAGTGTGCCCGACGGTATCAAAAAGGGTGTGGAGGGGCATGACGCCTACATTAAACGCCTCAAAGCCTCTATTGAAAAGTACGGCAAAAAGGATGATGTGCTGTTCGTATGGGGGTATCACCGGCTCTGGCATGGAAAACTGGACAGAAAAATGCTCAACGAAATTTCACCCGATATCCCCGTTGCCGTACTTCACCGCTCTTTTCATGAAGTGTTCCTCAACGATGCTGCGATAAAACTGATGAAGATTAAAGAAGCCGATTACAAGGGAAATCCTCAGGTAGAGTGGGAGAAAGGGCACTTCTTTGAAGGAGGCTGGCAGGCGCTTGCTCCCAAAATCGCACCGTTCATGCTCAACCCCGTCAAGTACAAAAAAGGCTTGGCGGATATGACGAAGCTGATGGAGAAAAACGGCATTACGACCATAGACGAACCGGGTTTTCCCAATGTCGATTTCGATATGGAGTACAACCTACTCAAAGCCGAGATGGACAAAAAGCCTGCCTATGAGATATGCAATATCCTCAATGCCGGACAGTTAAGTGCGGTCAAAGGCAGCCTCGATGCGGCGACACAATTTATGGAAGAGGCACCGGAAAAGTACGACACAGACAATATCAAAATGTTGCCAAAGCAGGTAAAACTCTTTGCAGACGGCGCCATCTATTCGTTGGCGATGCAGATGAAAGAGGGCTACACCGACGGCTTCAAGGGCCAGTGGATGACACCGATCGAAATCTTTAAAAAGCAGATGCACTACTACTGGAACAAGGGCTACAAGATCCATATCCACGCCAACGGCGATTTGGGTATTCAGCTCTGTCTCGATACGGTGCGAGAATTGCAAAAACAGCATCCGCGAAAGGATCATAGGCTAACGCTACATCATCTCGGATACTTTACCGCGGACCAGGCGGATAAGATGAAAGAGCTTGGCGTCGAAGCCTCCGTAAATCCTTACTATCTTTGGGCATTGTCCCAAAAGTATGCCAAGTACGGTCTGGGTACAAAAAGAGCACACAACCTGGTGCCTATGAGGCTTCTGGAAGAGCGAGGCATTCCTTTTTCTCTGCATTCGGACTTCGGTATGGCGCCTGCCGAGCCGCTGACCTTGGCATGGACGGCGGTCAACAGAATCACGGACAAAGGAAACCCCGTTTCGCAGGATCGGTGTATCGATGTCTTTACCGCAATGAAGGGTATTACCGTCAATGCGGCAAGAACGTTGAATCTTGAAAATAAGATCGGCTCTATCAAAAAGGGTAAAATCGCAAACTTTACCATTCTTGAGGAGAACCCTTTCAAAGTCGATAAAATGCATATCAAAGATATCGAAGTGGCGGGGGTTGTTTTTAGAGGTGAACTTAAAATGAGAAAAACGAAACGTGTCGGCGGTGAGAAAGACGCCCACGGTTGTATCGGTTCCGCCGGCTACAGATGGTGTGCCAAAACCGACCGGTGCGAACGTCCGTGGGAGCTTGCACAAAAAGAGAAGTTCGAAAAGCGTGCGGAAGCGTTTGACGCTTTTTGCGCAAACGGCAATTAAATCCGATTCGACACAAAGGAAAATGATGAACATCAAAAAACGAACGATCGCCGCGATTGCGGCATTGACCATGACACTCGGTTTTACGGCGGCGGAGGCCTGTACGGGCGTACAGATCACTACAAAAGACGGGGCGGTGATCAACGGAAGAACCGTTGAGTTTGGTGTGCTTATCGACACCAGCATCGTCGTGGTGCCGAGAGGCTACAAGTTTACAGGTATGACGACACTCGGACAGGGAAAAACGTGGACGTCGAAATACGCTTCTGCGGGGATGATTATCGCCGATTACGACGTGATCGTCGACGGTATGAACGAGAAAGGGTTGGTATGCGCCAACTTCTACTTCCCCGGATTTGCGAAATACTCCGTTACGACCAAAGAGAATCAAGCCATCTCCATGTCTTCAACCGACATCGTGCAGTGGATTCTTTCTATGTTCGAATCGGTCGATGAGGTGAAAAAAGCGCTTGAGAACAACGAAGTGGCGATCTCTCCCGTTTTGACGCCGGGATTTCCGCCGCAGGTGCAGCCCTTTCACTTTATCGTCTACGACCGAACGGGAAAAAGCATCGTCTTCGAGCCGATCGACGGCAAGCTGAAGGTCTATGACAACCCCATCGGCGTCATCACCAATTCGCCGACCTTCGACTGGCACATGACCAACCTGCGCAACTATGTGACCCTCGGGGCCAACACTCCCGACCCTAAAAAGGTTTTCGGACTGGAACTCAAACCGTTGGGACAGGGTGCGGGTATGCTGGGACTTCCGGGCGATTTCACGCCGCCGTCACGTTTTGTCAGAGCGGCGGCATTCGCCGGCAGTACGATCCCCGTGGAGAGTGCGGAAGGCGGCGTGATGCAAGTGTTTCATATCCTCAATAGTTTCGATATTCCCGTGGGTGCGGCACGAACGATCGAGGACGGTAAAATCTATTCGGACTATACGATGCTCACCGTCGTGCGCGATACGAAAAACCTACGGTACTATTACAAAACCTACGACGATCAAAATATCAAAATGCTCGATATGAAAAAGTTCGATCTTGATGGCAAAAAGATTTTGAAGCTGCATACGTTGACCAAACCCACTTTCGAGGATATCAGCGATAAGTTGAAGTGAAAAAGAGGCGTCGTTTCGTTATTTTGTCGAACCGTTGATACGTCTCAAGCGAAGCACTCATTCGTTGCGTTACAATAACGAAAAAAAAGGAAGCGAGATGAAACGAACGATAGCGGCATGGTTGTGGATCGCCGTCGCGTGTATCTACGCAAAACCACAATTTACGGTCTCTCAAGAGGCGAAAGAGAAGCTTTTCGTCGTGGAGCGCGAAAGCGAATCGCTTGCCGTCATCGAAAACGGCTTGGTACGATCGCACATGCGCCGTATGCACAATATGAACCACGGGGTCGTCAAGTTCGACGGAGAGGATGGCTATCTCATCAGTAGAGACGGGTATGTCGTCAAATTCGACCCCGTCACGGAGAAAAAAGAGGCGGAGTACAAAACTAGCAAATCGGCCATCGGCTTTGTCATCGGAAAAAACTATGTCGCCGTGGCGAACTACGACGACAAATCGGTCGATATCCTCACGCGAGATTTGAAGCCTCTTCAAAAGATTGTTACGGGATCTAAAAACGTCGGAATCAAAATCTACAAAGATATGCTGGTTTTTGCGCAGATGGACAACGATAAAGTAACCGTGCTCAAAGACGAGAATTTCGGCAAAGGTCTACCGAAGTTCAAACGATACAAGACGTTCGATGTCGGTCAGATGCCTTTCGATGCGATGCTAAGCGGGCATACCTATATCGTCGGCTTTTTTCTCGGCAAAGCGTTCGGTGTCGTCGATTTGGACAAGATGATGTACAAAGAGATCAAGATCACCGCCGAAGGGGACAAGCCCGTGCTGAAAGTGCCGCATTTCGGTTTTTGGTCGATTGCGAACGACAAGATATTTATCCCGGCAGTAGGCGACAATGCGGTGATGGTCTACGACAAAGCGTTTCGTTTTATCAAAAATATTCGTGTCAAAGGCTTGCCCGTCTTTACGTCGCTCAGTCCCGATGGTCGTTATCTTGCCGTGACGTTTTCGGGTAAAGATTTTCCTCATATCCAGATTATCGATACGAAAACGCTCGAGGTCTTCAAGACTTTCGATTTCCCTGGCAAAGTGTTGCATGTACGCTGGTCGCACTACGATCCCGCTCTTTACGTTTCGGTCAACGACGCCAACGAAGTGGCGGTGATCAATACCGAGAAATGGTATTTGGCAAGAGAGATTTTTCAAGTGGAAAAACCTTCGGGCATCTTTATCTACGATTTGGCGGCGCACGCTAAAAAAGAGTGAGCTTTATGCGTCGCATTCTCTTGAGTATGCTGACACCGCTTTTTCTGGCGGCGGGTTCGTTTTCGTGGGGAGGCGACTATGAAGCGGCACGCCAAAAAGCGCTTCGGATGCACAAGAGGCTGTTGGTGTCATCGTTTTTCGCGACGGACAATGTACTTATCCGATATAGATGTACTATACGACACATTTTCCGACTCTTTTTTTCGTCGAACTCGTACTTGAAATTTTTATTATACATAGAAGCTCCCCAACCCTTGGATCGGAGAGCTTCATTACGACGCAGATCGATGATGTCGTCGCGTTTTTAAAAAATCTCAAAGAGAGATCGTCACGCCGTCACGTTACGTTTCGTTAATCTTTCGTTTGACGGCGGTTGACGAAAGAGAGATATACTACGTTTGTGCAAGGTATCGTACCTTGAGCGAACATCCTTTTAAGCGAAGCGCACGTTTGTGTTTCTTCCCTCCCTTGTTTTAGCGATATCTCCTTGAATGCTATTCGCGCTTCGCTTAAGGTAGCGGTTTATCCGATATGATCAAACGGTTTTTTTCGCGATACAGTAAGCTTTTAGATGAAGTCTCTTTAGGTGCATCGGTTTTTTCTTTCGTTTCGCGTTTCTCTTTACGTGATTTGACGAGCGCTTCTTTTTCTTTCTCTTCGTAGTAAGCGAGTTTCTTTTTTAACATGCGTATCTCTTCGGCTTGCGCTTCGATGACTTTGGCGAAATCGGCACAGTAGGTTTTCGTGTCGAAAGCGATGCCGCCGATATAGTAGGTGCGGTGCGGCGGTATTTGCGTTTGTGCCGCAAGTCCGACGGCAAGAATCGTCGGAAAAAAAATCCCTCGAAACATAGAACTCCTTAGCGTTCGTTGAGCGTTTTAAAGTGCGTTGTGCGCGTCGTGTCGGCGAAGCTGACGACTTTGACGAGATCTTCGCGCTCGACCGTACCGTAACTTTCGCCGAAATAAGCGACGGCATTGCTTTCGCTTAGCGGTGTGAGCATTCCCGAACCGATTTTGTTGTTTCGCGTAGGGATGAAAACCCCCTCTTCGAGTTTGCCCAATACGATATCGGTGCGTCCTGATCTAAGTGTCAAATCGTGCGAAAACTCCGCATAGGCGTAGTTGTGGTGGCATGCGTTTGCGCCGGCGATTTTAAAAAGCGCGGGGACGGCGAACGCATGTAGGCAAAGTAGTGTCGCCAGCGGATTGCCCGGCATCGCCATGACGTGGGTTTCGCCCATCTTTCCCATCATGACCCCTTTGCCCGGTTTATGCCGAACGCCGTGAAACCAGACCTCCATGCCGTTTGCTAAAAACGCATCGTAGATAAAATCGGCGTCACCCGTACTGATACCGCCCGAAGTGACGATCGCGTCGTAGCCTTTTAGCGTTTCTATTTTGGTTTTGCACGCTTCCAAGTCGTCGGGCAATTTTCCGAGATAGGAGGCTTCGAAACCGAAACTTTCGAGCATCGCGACGATACCGAAAGCGTTGGCGTTGTAGATAGCGGTATCGTCCGCGTACTCCCACGGTTCTTTGAGTTCGTTGCCCGTAGACAGTATGCCGATACGCAAAGGCGTATAGACTTCGATCCCCACGATACCTTGCGAAGAGAGCAGTGCGATATCGGCGGCAACAAGGCGATGTCCCGGTCGAAAGATCGCCGCTCCCTTTTGCAACTCTTCGCCTTTGCGGCGAAAATTGCTTCCCGCGGCAATCTCGGAGGGGAGCGTTACCTCCGTTTCGGTAATGTCGTCGCATATTTCGAGAGGCGCGACGGTATCGGCGTCGGCGGGTATCTCCGCACCGGTCATGATACGATAACATTCGCCTTCGTTCAAACACGCATCGATATGATCTCCCGCGAAAATCGTGCGTTTGACGCGAAGCCGTTTGCCCGCATCACCAGCTTTGAATGCAAAACCGTCCATTGCCGAGTTGTCGTAGGCTGGAAGATTTTTGCGTGCACGTATGTCGGAAGCGACGATACGTCCGAGGGCGCGATCGAGAGTGACGAATTCGCGATCGCTTTTGGGTGTCGCGCGCGTCACGGCGGTCCGTACCGCTTCGGCGAAAGAGATGGGGGTGAATCGTTTCACGGCCGTACTCCGTTGATGGTGTCGATTCGCTATTATAACCAATACGTCGATGTCACGGCTTAATCGGGACTTGGGGTTAATAGCAATCGGGTAAAAAATAGGTTATACTTCAGACATGAAAAGCCTATTCGGGATATCGACGACGATAGTATGGGCATGGGTGTTTTGGTGTGTCGCGACGTTTGCGCAAACGGAATCGCTACACAAGTATCATCCGTGGTTCGAAAAACAGATGGCACTTATTGCGCAAAGCGACGACGCCAATCTGAGCGACGAAGCGTTGAGCACAATCATCGAAAAGCGCGAATCGCTCTACAACGAGGCGCTGAAAAACATCATGCTCGATCCCGATTCGATAGACGACTATATCAAAAACTACGACAGTCGTATCTTCAAGCTCAAAAAGATGATGGCCGTCAACAAGCGACGCGGCAACAAAGAGGCCGTTTTGCGAGACGAAGTGCAAATCGCTTCGTATCGGCTGCTGATGATACAAAACGAAATGATTCGTCGTATCTTCAATGCGCTCAAACACGCCAAAGACGCCAAAGCGTTCGAAGCGGAGGTGTACAAAATCTTTTCGGAAAGTTACGAAAAGATCGACGCGTTAGATAAAAAAGCGCGCTATAAGCGGTGGCTGAAGAAAAAGCCGAAAAACCGTATCCAAAAGGCGATTGTGCGCAATATCAAAGAGTTTTATGCGCTCAAAGAGATCAATCTTGACATTTTGCGCTACTTTTCCGAAAACAGCAAGCGTATCTTCAGACTCTACCAATACACCCGTTACAAATTTTTAAGACCTGTGCTCTATCTCGACAGCTATCCGCCGTTTGCCGAGCTCAACGCGGTGTTGAAACCCTACGGTTTGAGTTCGGTCAAAGTGCTTTTGATTTTATTTGTGACATTGTTGGTGTTTTTTGTCAGAAAAGTGTTGCTGGGGGCGATAGAGTCGTTGCTGGTACGCTTCAGATATATCGGTCCTTACGCCAAAGAGGTGTTGTCCGATATCCGCAGACCGATCTCCATATGGATGGTAATTGTCAACATCCAGCTGATATGGTATATCTATCACGACTTGAGTGTCTCCGATATCGTGGAACGCGGTTTTTTGGTGTTACACGTGGGGTTCGTGACTTATATCCTCTTCAAAGCGCTCAATAGCGTCGCGCGCGTGAAGCTCGAAGATATCGAGCGTAGCGGTAAAATGACGGTTAAGAGCGAACTTTTCAATATCACCGTCAAAATCATCAATTTCGCCGTTTTGATCTTGGGTGTACTCTTTATGCTGCATTTCGCCGGTGTCGATTTGACGACGGTACTTTCGGGACTCGGTATCGGCGGTTTCGCGGTGGCGTTGGCGGCGCGGGACAGTCTGTCGAACTTTTTCGGTACGCTCTCGATTTTGATTAGCGACGTCTTTTCGCAAGGGGATTGGATAGAAGTAGACGGCAAAGAGGGGAATGTCGTCGAGATAGGATTGCGTATGACGACGATTCGCACCTTCGACAATGCGCTTATCGCCGTGCCCAACGCCACGTTGGCAAACAAAGAGGTCAAAAACTGGAGCCGCCGTATCGTCGGGCGGCGTATCAAGATGAAGATCTCGCTTACGTACGATTCGCCGCCGGAAAAATTGCGTAAAACGGTCGAAGAGATACGCGAAATGTTGCGCGCGCATCCCGGTATCGCGACGGAAAAGACCGCGTATAGCGATCGCAAAAACAAAAGTCCCAAACTGGTCTCCAAAGAGGACGAACTGGGGGTCAAGCGGACATTGATGGTCTTTACCGACGCGCTTTCGGATTCGAGTATCGATATCTTGATCTACGCCTTTACAAAATCGACGGTATGGCAAGAGTGGCTGCGTGTCAAAGAGGAGGTGATCTACAACATTATGGAGATTGTGGAGCGTAACGGTTTGCGTTTCGCGTTTCCCACGATCACGGTCGACGGTATAGAACGGAAGGACGATCGATGAAAAAGATCTTTCGGTGGGGTATGGCGATAGCGGCGACGACGATATTGTACGGCGGTGGGAAGATCGGAATGCCGAAAAAAGAGCCGATACGCGATACGATCAAAGTACACGGGATGGTGCTGCACGGCAAGGTGGTGGAACTCGGTCCCGAAAAGTTGGCGTTTCGCATCAACTATGCGGAAGGAATCGTACGCTTCAAGTACGAAGATATCGAATCGCTCTATACGCGATACAACTATCATATCTCCTATCGCAACAGAGACATCGAAGGCAAAATTCTCGGTATCGACGACAACGGCACGTTGCGGGTGCGAGACGACCGCGGACGCGCTTTGCGTATCGACGTGAAAGAGGTCGACAATTTCGTCATGTCGATCAAAGACGACGACTCGTTCGAAAACAGAGTGCGCAATCGCTTCCCGTATACCAAAGGTAGTACCCATTTGGGCTTCGAGATAGAAAACGGCAACAGCAAGAAAAACAAAGTCGACCTTCTTGTCAATACGCGCTATAAACGAGCGCGACACGAAATACTCTACTACCTCGACTATGCATACGAGACGACCGAAACGGAAGATACCCCCAAAACGCGCAACAAAGACGAACTTGCGTCGTTTTTGACCTACAAATACCATACGGACGACGAATTTTTTTACTACGGAACGCTACTCGGAGAATACGACAAACCGCGACATATCGACAGACAATTCGTCATTTCGGCGGGGGCGGGATACCGCTGGCGCTTCGGTAAGTCGAAATGGCTTGAGCCTTCGTTGGGAGTGGGGTTCGCTTCGTCCGATTATAGCGACCGTTATGCCGACAAACGTTACGAAGTGCTGGCGTTGAACCTCTTCGGCAAATATCAATGGGAAAATCTACCTTGGATACATACGATGATTGCGGACGGTTTTTTGCTCTACTATCCGCGCATTTCGCCCTTGGAGGAGGATTGGATCATGCGAGGCAATCTTAATTTTACGGTACCGTTGTTCGACTTTTTATCGGTAAAACTGGCTTTCGATTTCATCAACGACAGCAATCCCAATCCGGAAGTCGGCAACAACAAGACAACCACCAAGCTGCTTTTCGGTATCGATTTTTAAAAACGGCTCTTTTCTTGTTTCGTATCAATGCATTCGTAGGATGCGCGTGTTAAGATAAGCGTATGAAACGAATCGCTTTACTTTTGGTTTACGGAGCCGTTACGCTGACGTCGGCAAACGCCGCACAAAAAGAAGAGATCGCGGGCGAAAAGGTATTTAAGACCTATTGTTGGGGATGTCATCACCAAACGGCGGTCGCTTTCGGTCCGCCTTTCGAACAAATCGCCGAAATGCGAACGCCGGAGAAAATACGCGCGATGATCGTCGATCCCGAGTCGGTATCCAAAGTGCTCGGCTATCGACGTAACGCCATGCCGAAACTCGATCTCGATGCAGAGGAGTTGGAAGCGATTACACGCTATATCTTATCGTTCAAACCGAAGGGAAAATAGATGTTTCGACTCTCCAATCTGCTTGCATCGGTCGTCGAAGGCAAACCGGCGCGCGTCTTGGACGGCGCGATCGCGATATGGAACTTCACCAACCGGTGCAACCTGAGCTGTTTGCACTGTTATTCGAAAGCCGATTTGCACGCGACGGATACCTTGACGACCGAGGATGTGATGCGCACCTTGCCCGAATTGAAAGCCAACGGCGTGAAATTTTTGATCTTTTCGGGAGGAGAGCCCTTGACGCGTAAGGACCTCTTCGAGATTGCCGCCGAGTGTAAACGTCTGGGGATCGTCACCTATCTGTCGACCAACGGACTTTATGTGAAAAAAGGTAATGCCGAAAAGATACTCGATACTTTCGATTACGTGGGTATCAGTATCGACGGTTCGCCGGAGGTGCACGACAGATTTCGCGGGCTTAAAGGAGCGTTTGCCGAGTCGATGAAAGCCATCGAACTGCTCAATAGCTACGGCAAAAAAAAGGTGGGCATTCGCTTTACGATCACCAAAGAGACATATGAGGATTTGGCGTTTATCTTCGAGTTGGCGGAGAAGCGCCGTATCCCCAAAATCTATATTTCGCATTTGGTCTATAGCGGCAGAGGACTGGACAATCTCAAAATGGATTTGACGAAATCTCAACGCACGGAAGCGGTAACGTACATTATAGACAAAGCTTTCGAATATTATCGAGACGGTACGGAGATAGAGATCGTCACGGGCAATATGGAGCCGGACGCATTGCTCTTTTATCGGCGTTTTGCTGTGGAGTACCCCGAACATGCCGAAGAGATGCTGCGACGACTCAAAGCGTGGGGAGGCAACTCCGCGGGTCGCAAACTGCTCAATATCGATAGCGAAGGCAACGTCAAGCCCGATCCCTTTTTTCCGTTTACGATCGGTAATATCCTTAACGAAAACTTCACCGATATGTGGACGCGCAACCCTTCGCCGATGCTGAAACGCCTGCGCGAGCATCCGCGCACCCTTAGCGGCGTGTGTGCGACGTGCGAGGATATCGAGATATGCAACGGCGGTTCGCGCAGCAGAGCTTATGCGATCTACGGCGATTTGTGGGCGGAAGATCCGTCGTGCTATTTGCGCGATACGCAAACGGTAAGTGAATAGAGAGGAGTGAAGAGTGAGGAGTTGCGGTATGCTTTTCTGTCGAAAAGCTTTTATTAAATATTGGGTTGCAGAGTGCATTATTATGCACCGGAAAGGATAGAGATGGGTAAAGTCTACTTGACGGGCGCGGGGCCGGGGGATATCGATCTGTTGACCGTAAAAGCGTTGCGATTGGTAGGGCAAGCCGACGTGATTGTTTACGATCGGTTGGCAAATCCCGATATTTTGCAATATGCCAAAGAGGGATGCGAATTTGTCTATGTCGGCAAAGCCGATTCGCATCATACCCTTCCGCAAGAAGAGATCAACGAGATACTTTATCGAAACGCTTTGAAACACGACATCGTCGTACGGCTCAAAGGTGGCGATCCGTTGGTTTTCGGGCGTGGCGGCGAGGAGGGGATCTATCTGCGCGAGCGCGGTATCGCCTTCGAGTTTGTTCCCGGTATCACCTCGGCGATCGCCGTGCCCGAATATGCGGGGATTCCCGTAACCCACCGCGGCATTACGGTTTCGTTTCGCGTGGTGACGGGACACGAGGCCAAAAAGGAAAAATCGCAAATACCGTGGGAAAATTACAAGACCGACGATACCATCGTCTTTTTGATGGGTTTGCACAATCTTGACAAAATCACTCGCAAGCTTATCGAGATAGGTAAGCCCAAAGATCATCCCGTCGCTGTTATCAGCAAAGGCACCACTCCCGAAGAAAAGACGGTCGTAGGCACGCTCGAAGATATCTACGAGAAAGCCAAAGATCTCCCGACACCCGCGCTGATCGTCGTCGGAGAGGTGGTAAAACTACATGAACAGCTCAGTTGGTTCGAAAAATCGTAAAAAGATAGAGAGTTTTTATCCGAATTAGTGTATAGTATCCGCCTAACCGAGAACAAAACGGAAGGAGAGGCGATATGGTTACACTCGAGTCGGTACCTTTGTTTTCCGTCTTGGATGAAAAACATCTCGATATGGTACGCGATCACGTCCATATCAAACGTTACGAAAAGGGCGATATCGTTTTTTACGAGGGGGACCAAGACGACTATTTGCACATTTTGATGGGCGGTTCGGTCAAACTCTACAAAACTTCTCCCAAAGGCAACCAAATTCAAATCAACCGTCTTAACGCACCGACGTTGGTAGCGGAGTACGCCTGTTTCGAAAAAGAGCCTTTCCCTGCGACCTGCGAGTTCGTCACAGATGGCGCGATGGGCTTTTTGCATTACGATAAACTATACGATTTTTTGACAATTCCCGATTTTTCGCTCGAACTGCTCAAATCGCTGACGCGTAAGGTAAGTTTGCTTTCTGCGTTGGTGCATAAAGAGACGATACTCTCTTCCGAAGCGAAAGTCGCCGATTTGTTGTTGCATAAAGTGACCATCTTCAACCGTTTGAAAAACAACGAGATCGCCGCTATTTTAAATCTCACGCCCGAAACTTTTTCCCGTATCCTTACCAAACTCAAAAAACAGCGTATTATCGCAATCGAAAATCACAAACTCCAAATTCTCAATCAAGACGCGCTTATCGCTATCGTCGAAAACAATACCATCAAAACGTGTACCGATTGTATTTCGGATTTTAAGGCGAAGATAGGGTATAAGGATTAAAATTAGGAATTAGGGATTAGGAATGTAGGGGGTATGTCCGGATATACTATCTCCAAGTTACTATTTGATGAATACCCGATTAGATCGATATTGCCTTCCTGCAATGCTCTGCATAAAATAAAAGCTTTCCAAAGGAAAGCATACCAAAATTCCTCATTCCTCATTCCTCATTCCTAACTTTATCTGTTTCTCCCACGCTTCAAACGCCTCGTCGAAATAGACCAATCGCCGTTTTTTGAATTCTCGGGTCGAGTAGAGTTTGTCGTACTCGTTCAGCCCCGTCTCTCGCGCCATCTCTTCGATGAGCGCGTCGCACTTTTCTTGTGTTTTGGCATGCACCATCGCAAAGAGATTGTAGGGCCACTTGTCGTTGCGCGGTCGCAAGTAGCAGTGACTCACGGCGGAAAATTCGGCAAGCCGTCTGCCCGTCTCTTCGGCGATCTCGTCGGGTACGGACCAGACGCTCATCGCATTGGCGCTAAATCCCGCTTTGCGATGATTGAGTATCGTGGCGAAACGACGCATCACCCCCGCTTCTTGTAACGCTTTGGCATAGGCAAATAAGGTGTCGTAGTCCATTCCCGTTTCGTCGCAGGCGCGCGCGAAGGGTTCGGGAGTGATGTCGATATCTTTTTGCAACGCTTTGACGACGGCGATATGTTCGGGAGTAAGCGCGATGGGTTTGTGGGCGGCTTTGTGCACTTTTTCTTTTTTGGCGCGTTTACCGGTAGTGTCCATCTGCACTTTGATCTTGAACATCTTGAGTGTCGGCAATATCACCGCCTCCTCGGCACCGCTTTGTTCGCGAAGTATCTCGACGCTCTTTTCGAGTCCCAGCATGCTATCGGGTGCGACAGCGATGGTAAACCAGACGTTGAAATCGTGATTGCGCAGATAGTTGTGGCTGACGCCGGGATGGGCATTGATCGTTTCCGCGGCGTGTTCGATCTTCTCTTCGGGTACCTTGAAGGCGACAAGCGAAGAGGTATACCCCAACCGTTTGGTATCGAAGATCGCCGAAGTTTGGCGGATGATGCCCTCTTCTTTGAGCGTGCGTATCGTCTCCATCACCTCCTCTTCGCTACTTCCGAGGGTTTCGGCAAGCGCGTGAAAAGGTCTTCGGGTAATCGGAAAGGCGTGTTGCATTTCGTAAAGCAGTTCGTTTCGCATCGTTTCTCTCTTTTGTAGGAAATCGTTACGATTATAATCGATTTTATCCTTAGCTCCATTGATACATATCAAAGTTATTAGGGTAGAGTTACGATAAAGTTAAAAAAACGAGCGGGGGAGAAGCGGATGGCATACTTTCCGATGTTTGTCGATATGACGGATCTTAAGGTGTTGGTAGTCGGCGGCGGGCAGATCGCTGCGGAGAAGTTGGAGAAGTTGGTACGTTTTACCAAAGAGATTACCGTTGTTGCCAAAGAGATAAACGAAGAGACATACAAACTTGTAAAAGAACATTGTCTGACGCACTATTTGCGTCCTTACCGAAAAGGCGATATCGACGGCTTCGATATCGTGATCGTCGCGACAGATACGATCGATTTGCATCGCGAGATTTTCGAGGAGAGCAGAGGCAAACGTATCTGGGTCAACTCAGTGGACGACACCGCTTATTGTGATTTTATCTTTCCGTCGTTTGTCAAAAAGGGCGATTTGACTGTCGCCTTTTCGACCTCGGGGGCTTCTCCTGCATTTGCGAAACGGCTGCGCGCTTATTGCGAATCGGCTTTGCCCGATGAAATAGAAACATTTTTGAACGAAATGCGCACGCTACGCGAAACGTTACCGAAAGGTAAAGAGCGGATGCAACGTTTCGAAGAGATGACAAAGGCATTTTTCGAACGTTACTTCGACACGTAAAATCGCGATTTTCTTGATGCGAATCAAGTTTTCGTTGCGAGCAATGCTTTACAATGTGGCAACTTCAAAAATAGGAGAAAAAATGTCTGAAATAAATCGTCAACCCATAGAGGTTCCCGGAGCAACGGTGCCCTTTTTTACCTATGAAATGGGAGAAACCCAATATTACGAATTCGACACTTCCAAATGCGGACCGCCGGAGCCGATGGTCAATGCGATGGCGGGTTTGAAACTTATCGATGCGCCGAATAAAAAGTTGGTGATGATCAACCACAAAAAACCGATGGGATTGTTGGACAAAATCGGTGAAAATTTCGATATCGAAACGGAAAAACTCGACGACGGTCGTGTAAAGCTGATCTTTTCGTATAAAAAAGGCGCAAGCGAAGAGGCGAATCTCAACGACGCCTCCTGTCACGGGTAAGGGGAGATGAGAGCGGTATCGAGCGATTTCGCGCCGCCGTTGCGGCTTATCGCACCTTTTTTTAGGACGGGAGTGTTTTTCTTTGCGGCATCTTCCGTCGCTTTGCTTTTTTTCTCTCCCGACTTAGCGATGATGTCGTTTGAGACGGCGGGGTGGTTGCATCTGTTTTGGCTTGGTTTCGTGATGACGATCATTTTCGGCGCGATGGCGCAGTTGGTACCCGTGGTGCTGGAGAGGGGACACGCGGCGGTCGATCTTTATTATGCGATTTACGGCTTGTTGACGATAGGGATCGTCATGATGGTCGGCGGTTTTTGGATAGCGCCGTCGCTACTTCCTTTCGGCGGTTTGCTGGTGCTTGCCGCAATGGTGATTTTTGCGATTGAAAATTTGGTGACATTACGCAAAAGTACGTTGCGAACCTTGACGGTTTCGACGGTCAAATGGAGCAATGCCTATTTGCTTATGGGGATTGTGACGGGATTTGTAATCGCTTTGGGTATGAACGGCGCCTGGCGCATCGATGCGATTGCGTTGCTACGCGCGCACGTCTTTGCGGTGCTCGGCGGGTACGTCATGGCGACGATCGTGGGATTGTCGCTGATACTTTTGCCGATGTTTTCGTTGGCGCATGGATTTGACGAAAGGCCGATTCATCGGGCGTTCAAGGCGTTGATTGCGGGTGTGGGTGCCGTCTTTGTCGGTTCGCTGATCGATGTGTCGATAGTGCGTGTCGCAGGTTATTTTTCCGTCGGTGTCGCTATAGTGCTGTACCTCTATCAAGTTTCGATCATTGGACGGATGCGCGTGCGCAAAGAGTGGGATATTTGGGCGAAATCGATGCTCTTTGCTTTCGTGACGCTTGCAACGGCGGTCGTATCGATTGCGTTATGGTTCGTTTTCGGTAGCGACGGACTACTCTATGCGGGCGTGTGGTTCTTTTCGGCGGGATTTACCGCATTTATGATCATCGGCCATTTGTACAAAATCGTGCCCTTTTTGGTTTGGTTCGAACGATTTTCGCCGCTTGTAGGCAAACAAAAGGTGCCGATGCTGCATGAGATGTACGAAAAGAAAGAGGCGGAGATGACCTTTTGGTTTGTCGCAATCGGAGTTTCGGCGATCGGTGTCGCTTTGTTGTTCGGATCGGATACGCTTTTTAAGGCGGGTGCGAGCTTTATGACGGCGGGAGCGCTCTTTTTGGTTATGACGATGGAAAAGATGCTCTCCTTTGGGAAGAAGTAGAAAATAGAAAATAGAAAATAGAAAATAGAAATTAGAAATTAGAAACTGAGGGGTGGATGGTGAAGAATGAAGCGAGAAGAGTGAAGGATGAAGGGTGAAGAGATATGGTTTTGTTTTAATGAGCAATGAGGAATGAACAATCGAAGGGTGAAGGGTATCGGTATGCTTTTTCAGCGTAAAGCTTTTAGATCTTGGAGTCGGAGGCTTTAGCCCCGCCGGATAACGGTTGTTTGATAGGGAGTAAAATTAAAGAAGGTAGCGTATAGGCGCAGCTGAAGCATTTGCTTCCAAAGAGGATAAGGTGCGTCATCATGCACCGATAGAGACATTTTCTAAAAATCAAAGGATAGAACAATGTGCGATATTACCAAAGAAGCGGTTTACGATGCGATCTCTACGGTCATTGACCCTGAAGTGGGATTTAACCTTGTGGAGATGGGGTTGATCTACGATGCGATTATCGATGAGCAGTGTAACGTGCATGTGGTGATGACGCTTTCGACGCAGGGATGCCCGCTGCATCAGATGATTACGCAGTGGGTCAAAGAGGCGGTGGAGCGTATCGAAGGGGTCGGCAATGTCGATGTCGAGGTGGTGTGGGAGCCCGCATGGAATATCTCCATGGCGCAACCGCATGTGATCGAAGCGTTGCAACGAGGCGCGAAGTAAAGCCTCGTACGTTGCATTTCAATCAAAAAGATTGAAACGAAAATAAAATACCTCCATTATTTTTTATCCAAGAGAATATTTCTCCGCTTTAAAATCTCTTCAAAATCTTACAGATTCGGCAATTTATGAAAAATCTTGATGTAAATCATCTGTTCGATTAATAGCCGTGTGCTAAACTATGTACTGTCGTTATAGTCTCTATAACAAAAACAAATTTGTACGGAGGAAAACCATGGCTCTAAACAGAAGGGAGTTTCTCAAGAGCGCCGCTGCCGCTTCGGCTGCGAGTGCCGTAGGGATCGCTGTTCCTTCGTCTCTGGAAGCAGCTGCGCAAGATGCGCAGAAAGACTGGAGATGGGATAAAGCCGCGTGTCGTTTTTGCGGGACGGGATGCGGTATCATGCTGGCGACCAAAAACGGTCGTATCGTCGCCGTCAAAGGCGACCCGGCCGCGCCGGTAAACAGGGGGCTCAACTGTATCAAAGGATACTTCAACGCCAAAATCATGTACGGTGCCGACCGTCTCAAAACGCCGCTGTTGCGTATGAACGACAAAGGCGAGTTCGACAAAAACGGTAAATTCCGTCCCGTTTCGTGGAAGCGCGCTTTCGACGAGATGGAAAAACACGCCAAAAAGGCGCTCAAAGAGAGCGGTCCCGAAGGGGTGGCGGTGTTTGCCTCCGGACAATATACGATCATGGAAGGGTACGCCGCGCAAAAGATGATGAAAGGCGGTTTCCGCTCCAACGCCATCGACCCGAATGCCAGACACTGTATGGCGTCCGCGGTCGTCGGTTTCTATCAAACGTTCGGTATGGACGAACCGTCGGGATGTTACGACGATATCGAAATCACCGATACGATCGTAACGTGGGGATCCAACATGGCGGAGATGCACCCGATTTTGTGGTCGCGCGTCACCGATCGCAAGCTCTCCGATCCCGATCGCGTCAAAGTGGTCAATTTGCAAACCTATACCCATCGTACGTGTGACCTCGGTGACTTCAACATCATCTTCAGACCGCAAACCGATTTGGCGATCTGGAACTATATCGCCAGAGAGATCGTCTATCGCGACAAAAAAGGCGGCGGTACCGAAGATATCATCGATTGGGATTTTGTCAACAAACATATGGTCTTTGCCACCGGTCCGGTCAATATCGGATACGGTATGCGCCGTAAAGGCGAAAAGTCGCTCACGCCCGTTCGACCCGACGGTAGCGCGGGTAAATACAGCGCCAAAGAGATGGAGACCATTAACAAAGAGATGAGCAAAAAGGTCTCAGAACTCGAAGCGCCCGCTCTCAAACCTTACGGCTATAAAGAGGGCGATACGATGAAGCACAATCCCGGTACGCTCAAACACTGGGAGATCAGCTTCGAAGAGTATAAAAAATCGCTCGAACCCTATACGCTCGATTATGTCGCCAAACTCGCCAAAGGCGATCCGAACGAATCGCTCGAGAGCTTCAAGAAAAAGCTGCAGGATTTGGCGAACCTCTATATCGAGAAAGATCGCAAAGTCGTTTCTTTCTGGACGATGGGGATGAACCAACACACCAGAGGTACGTGGGACAATACGCTCAGCTACAACGTCCACTTCCTCCTCAACAAACAAGCCAAACCGGGTAACGGCGCCTTCTCGTTGACGGGACAGCCGAGCGCCTGCGGTACGGCGCGCGAAGTGGGTACATTCTGTCACCGCTTGCCTGCGGATATGATGGTCAAAAACCCCAAACACAGAGCGCATGTCGAAAAAGTGTGGAAAATCCCCGCAGGTACGCTCAACCCGGTGGGCAATCAGCACATTATGAAGATCCATCGCGATATCGAAGACGGCGTGGTCAAGTTTGCATGGGTCAACGTCTGTAATCCCTACCAAGACTCCGCTTCCGCACGTCACTGGATCAAAGCGGCGCGCAAGATGGACAACTTCATCGTCACTTCCGACGGTTATCCCGGTATCTCGGCGATGGTCTCCGACCTCGTTTTGCCTTCGGCGATGATCTACGAAAAATGGGGGGCTTACGGAAACGCGGAGCGTCGTACGCAACACTGGAGACAACAAGTCCTGCCGGTAGGCGATGCGATGAGCGATACCTGGCAATGGGTCGAGTTTTCCAAACGCTTTACCGTCAAAGATCTGTGGGGCGAATATACGCTGAGAAACGGCAAAAAACTTCCCAACGTCATCGAAGATGCCAAAAAGATGGGTTACAGCGAAGATACGACGATGTACGAAATCCTTTTTGCGAACGATCGTGCCAAAAAATATAAAATCGATCTGAACAAATTCCCGCAAAAAGGATTCGACAACACAGAATGTTTGGGCGATAGCCGTAATGTCGTCGGTTCCGACGGTAAAGTCTTCAAAGGTTACGGCTTTATGATCCACGAATATTTGTGGGAAGAGTACGCCGGTTTTGGTAGAGGGCACGGACACGACTTGGCGCCGTTTGAAGTCTATCACAAAGTACGCGGTCTTAAATGGCCGGTCGTTGACGGTAAAGAGACGCAGTGGCGCTACAACGTCAAATACGACCCCTACGCGGCTAAAGCCAATCCGGGCGGCGACTTCGCCTTCTACGGACCGCTTGCCAAGGCGCTTCCCAAAGGCGATCTTCGCGGTGTCAAAGACAAAAAGAAAACACCGATTCCCAACAAAGCGAAGATCTTCGCCAGACCCTATATGGATCCGCCGGAAATGCCGGACAAAGAGTACGATACGTGGCTCTGTACGGGTCGCGTACTTGAACATTGGCACAGCGGTACGATGACGATGCGTGTACCCGAGCTTTATCGTGCGGTGCCAGAGGCGTTGTGTTATATGCACCCCGACGACGCCAAAAAACGCGGCGTCAAGCGCGGCGAGTTGGTATGGGTCGAGTCGCGCCGCGGCAAGGTCAAAGCGCGTGTCGAGACGCGCGGACGTAACAGACCGCCTCAAGGATTGGTCTTCGTGCCGTGGTTCGACGAGAAGGTATTGATCAACAAGGTCACGCTCGATGCGACCTGTCCGATGTCCAAACAGACCGACTTTAAAAAGTGCGCGGTAAAAATCTATAAGGCGTAAAGACGATGGGACACTCCGGCAATAGACGTAAATTTTTGGCGACAACCGTACAAAGCGTCGGTTTGACGGCACTTGGAGGATTGCTTTGGAGCGGCTATACCGATGCCGTCAAAGCGTCGCCTCCGGTGCTTAGACCGCCGGGCGCGCTGAAAGAGGAGGATTTTCTCAAAGCGTGCGTCAAGTGCGGCTTGTGCGCCGAAGCGTGCCGCAATCGCGAGAGCAATATCGATCAGGAGACGGGTAAACCGCGCAAAAGCACGCTCAAGATGGCGAAAGGAGGCGATCATCGATTGATCGGTACCCCTTACTTTATCGCCAGAGACGTGCCGTGTTATATGTGCGAAGATATCCCCTGTACCGCCGCTTGCCCTTCGGGTGCGCTCGATTTGGCGCGTCTTTCCGAAAAAAAAGGCGAGCCCGATATCAACGAAGCGCGTATGGGCTTGGCGGTGGTGCACAAAGAGTCGTGTATTGCGTTTTGGGGATTGCAGTGCGATGCGTGTTATCGCGCTTGTCCATTGTTGGACGAAGCGATTACGCTGGAGTACCAAAAAAACGATCGTACGGGTAAACACGCCTTTTTGTTGCCCGTCGTACACTCCGACGTTTGTACGGGATGCGGATTGTGCGAAAAAGCGTGCGTTACGGAAAAGGCGGCGATTTTCGTACTGCCCAGAGAATACGCGACGGGTAAAGCCGGCGATCATTACGTCAAAGGCTGGGACGAACAAGATCAACGACGCGTAGGCAATCGTAAGATCGAAGAGATAGAGACACGCGACGTACGCAGTAGTCAAGCGCCTGCGGAGTATCTGAACAAGGAGATAGAGTTCTGATGAAAAAGGTCAAATATCTTCTACTAAGACGCTTGGTGCAAACGACGCTGTTGGTGCTCTATTTCGGAGCGAACGCATACGGATGGCATCTGCTGGAAGGGACTTTCGGATCTTCCAAGCTCTTCGATACGATACCGCTTGCCGACCCGTATATGGTAGTACAG
>JALVPA010000147.1 GCA_027026055.1 Campylobacteraceae bacterium
ATCACTTTAGGCATCGGATTGCCGCGTGCGCTGAGCAGATATCCGTCGCCTTTTTCCTTGGGAACGAAGCCTTGCTTGAGATAATCCGCCAAGCTTTGCACCACGCCGCGCGGTTTACCCGTAGCGGGCTTGGTATCGAACTCGTCGCCGTATCCGAGCGGCAACTCCCACGGATACTTTTTTGTCGTTCCGTGACAATCTTGACACTCGATCTCCACCGCCCCGAGATTCGCCCCCCTAAAAAAGCCGTCGCCGTGCATATCGCCCGAAGTATGACAGTCTTGACAAAGCATCCCTTTGCTATAGTGGATATCCTCCGTCAGGTGCAAATAGCGTTTGGTGTGCAGTTTGGGCTGAGCGTTGCCGTGCGCGTCGAAAGTCGCTTTATACGCCGTCTCCATCAAGCCTTGGTAGCTCACCCCGATCCGTTTGCCGCGATTGTGACACGTGGTGCAAGTCTCTACGGGGATACCCGTATAATTGATATCGTGTACCTTTACGGGAACTTTGCGCGAGGATTGGATACGATGCACCAACAGATGTCCCGGTTTCTCTTTGGAGATGGCAGTGTCGTTACCTTCGTAAAACCCTTCGTTGGAATAGGGAATATGACACGCCGCACACCCGATACCGCGGTAGTCACCTCTACGATAGCGTCCTTTGCCTCCCGTATGACAACGCAAACACTCTTGACGCAGATAGGTATAGACCGAAAGGGTGGGGTCTTTTTCGACTTCTTCCGCCGTCGGTGCGGGCGGAAGCGGTTTGGTCTCGGTGGGAAAGCCTTGTGGCTCCTTTTCGGCAAGTTTTTCCATATATTTGCGGTAGGTCTCGGTGCCTATACGCTGATGCAATGCGGGCGTATCACCGCCGTAATCGGTATAGGTGTGTTTATACCCCTCTTTTGCGCCGAACCCCCAGAGTGCACCGTGAATCTTGCCCTGTTCGGTCGCCATAAGGTTGTTCCACTGTGCGGCGACTTGCGCTTTGTGACACATGCCGCAGGTATGCTCGTTGACCCACGGACTGGCGGGATAGGGGTAGAAGGCTTTGGGACCTTCGTGCGTACGAAAATAGGACAATGTCCCTTTGTGCGCCGCTTCCTTGTCGCTTGCTTCGGGGTTGCCGCCGTGACAGACGATACAGTCGTTTCCTTTCGCACCCGCTTTGTCGGCGATTTGCAAAATTTTGCGCATCATTTGCGAATCGTGCGCGCGTATCGGCTCGATACCGTTATGGCAACGCAAACATCCGTTGCTTGTTGCGCTTTCGGCAAACACCCCTATCGTCAGCGCCAATGCTATTCGTATCGTCTTTGCGAACATTCCCGCCTTTCCGTCGAAAATCGTTAGGATTTATTATAACCAAAACCGATTCTATCTACGTTTATGTTATAATGGGTTGTCAAATTCAAGTCGAAAGCAAAGAAGAATGAGAAGACTTTTTTTTACATTGTCGATAGTGTCGATCCTCTGTTCCTTCGTCGAAGCCAAAACGCTGGACGCCATCGCCGTTATCGTAAACGGACGTCCCATCACGACATCCGAAATCGCCAAAGTCGCACGCATGGCCCACATCTCTGAAAAAGAAGCGATAGAGCTTTTGATTCAGGATCGGCTGCAACAAATCGCGATGAAAGATATCGTTGTCACCGACGATATGGTGGACGCCGAAATAGCCAAGATCGCGAAACACTACCGCATGGATATCCCCTCGTTGCGCAAAGCGCTCGAAAAGGAAGGAACATCGTGGCATACCTATCGCGACTCTATCCGCACTTCGCTGAAACAAAAGCTTTTTTTTCGCGACCATATCGCCAAGCGAATCCCTCAACCGAGCGAAGTCGAATTGCGCAGCTACTATGAAAACCACCTCGACGAATTCGTCTTGCCCGCACGTTTTCGGGTCGTAACGTATCGCTTCTCTTCACAAAAAGAGGCCGACAAATTCGTATCGGGCGCTACGCGTAAAACACCGAAAGGCAAAAAACAAACGCTTCAAACCGCTTCACTCAACCCCGCAATGCTCGATTTGCTTCTGCGTACACCCGAAGGAAAACTTACCGAACCCATCAACAGCGGTAGCGGCTATGTCGTCTATAAAGTGTTGGCGAAAGAAGGGAAACGTCGACTCTCTTTCGAAGAAGCGAAAGAGGCGGTGGCGGGTCGATGGCAAGTCAAGCATCGTGAAGAAGCGGTCAAAAACTACTTCAAGAGAATGAAAGCGGATGCCGATATACGCTATCTTAGAAAGTAAGGAGCCTACGTGGGACTCAAATCGGACAAGTGGATACGCGAAATGTCGCTAAAACACGAGATGATCACTCCTTTTTGCGAAGGGTTGGTCGGCGAGGGCGTCGTCAGTTACGGTCTCAGTAGTTACGGATACGACATCCGTGTCGCCGACGAATTCAAGATCTTTACCAATATCAACGCCGAGGTGGTCGATCCGAAAAATTTCGACGAAAACAACGTCGTCGATTTCAAAGGCGACGTCTGCATCGTGCCGCCGAACTCTTTCGCTTTGGCGCGCACGATAGAATACTTCAAAATGCCTCCCGACGTACTGGCGATATGCCTAGGCAAAAGCACCTATGCGCGTTGCGGTATCATCGTCAACGTCACTCCTTTCGAACCCGGATTCGAAGGACACATCACCATAGAAATCTCCAATACTACGCCTCTACCGGCAAAAATCTATGCCAACGAGGGGATTGCCCAGGTACTCTTTTTGCAAGGCGACGAGGCGTGCGAAACCACCTATGCCGATCGCAAAGGCAAATACCAAAGCCAAACGGGTATTACACTACCGCGTATTTTAAAGAATAATGCACCGGAAAATTAATCCGATTCATTAACTATTCGATTCTCGTATCGTGAAACGAATCTCACGCAACCCATATGTTTGTGATTGTCGCAATGAAAAATCCGTTCATTTTCGTGCCGTACCTCGAAGAAATGCTTATTGCGATAACGACGATTTCGATCGAAAAAGAACAAATATTTTCTGTAATGTTATACTTTAAAGATAATCATCCGATATACTAACAAGATATCACTAAATTAGGAGTCATGGATGGGTATTTTCGGAAACATTATGAAAAAACTCGGATTTGGAAACGATACGCAAGAGGAACAAACAGAAGCGCTCGGGGCACTTGATACATCCGTCGCCGAGACACCTGCAGCGGATATGCCGAATACGCAAAACAAACCTGCGGAATCCGCGGTGCCCGAAACGACATCGACAACCGTCACAGTTGTCGATGTCGTAGCGAAACTCGAAACGCTCTCCGAACAAAATCCGGGATTGAACTGGAAAACGTCGATCGTAGATTTGTTGAAACTTCTCGGCATGGACAGCAGTTATGCCCATAGAAAAGAGCTTGCTTCCGAAATGGGTATCGACGGTTACGAAGGGACAGCGGAACAAAACATTGCATTGCATAAGGCTGTTTTACAAAAAATCGCCCAAAACGGCGGAAATATTCCAAAAGAGCTTTTTCAATAAATAAGCGCAGAAGCCTATCGCTTCTGCCGTTTCCTTTTCGATATCTTCATGAAAACGGACATATACCGTTAAAATCTACCTACATGCTTCGTTTTCAAGCCGTGTGATTTACCGTATATTGAAGCCAATCTTTATCCCTCTTCTTACAAAACCCTTTTCGATTTTGATACAATTGTGCTACAATGCCAAAAATTTTCAACGCCAATACAAAGTAAGTGCCTATGAAAAACCTGATCATCGTCGAATCGCCGG
>JALVPA010000148.1 GCA_027026055.1 Campylobacteraceae bacterium
CGCTTTTTTTGTCAAGTAGACTATCGAATGCGTTTTGAGGACATTGGTTCGGCCCATAATCGTTTGTTTTCGGACTTTGATCTCTTCGGTAAGGTTTTTGGCGCCGTAATCGTCGAATATCAACCTTTTTTTGCCCGTCGTATGCTAGTGCGATCCCATCACGGTACCGTCACCTTTGATTTCGTAGGTGACTTTTCCGCTTTTGATGTCGTAGAGATACGACGGCGACGCTTGTAGTGCAGAAAGAGTACAAAGTAGTCCCAACGACAACCCCCACCATCGATTTTTTCTTCATTTTTTCCTCCTTTTCGTTCATATCGATGTTTCAATTATACAGTAATGAGGTACGAAAGATAAATGTATCGTTTTAAAACGGCAAACCGATCCATAAAACGGTTGCGCGGTTTTGTAGCATATGGTATAATGGCGTCGCAGGAGTGATAGGTAGTTGCTGGTAGCCGTGAAGGCTGCGAGAGGAAAGTCCGGGCTGCACGCAAGAGAGGACTCCACCTAACGGGTGGCCGGAGTAATCCGAGGGCAAGTGCAACAGAGAGTAGACCGCCTATCCGACTTCGGGTAGGTAAGGGTGAAAGGGTGGTGTAAGAGACCACCGGCGGGGGTGGTAACATCCTCGGCCAGGTAAACCCTGTCCGCAGCAAGAAGCACCTGGTAACAACTCTTGCAATCGCCGCAATATGCGGCATGTGTGCTTCGCTCGAGCGTCGTGGTGACACGGCGCCTAGATAAATAACTACCCACGACAGAACCCGGCTTATTTCACTCCTGCGTACTTCTTTTCTTCTTTTTTAAGTTATCTTTCCTTATCATAAAATATTATTTAAACTTCAAGGAAACGGAATGCGCTTTGTCAAAACGATAGTGTCGGTCGCTTTTTTGGGGATATCCGCATTGGAGGCGGGAAACTTTAGCAGGCTTTTCGGGGGTGACGAAGACGATATCGCCTATAGTGTCGCCAAAACGAAAAACGGATATATCGTCGCGGGAAAATCGGAAAGCTTTTCCAAACATAGGGACTTCGACGCTTATGTCGTCATGATAGACAAAGACGGCAATAAGCTTTGGTCGAAGATCTACGGTGGAGATGACGACGATAATGCGCGCGATGTGGCGGTTGTTGGAGACGATGCGGTTTTTGTCGGAACCTCGGAGAGTTTCGGAAGCGAGCGCAATGCCATTTATACGGTACGAACGGATGCGAAGGGTTCGCCCAAGTGGCAAACGATCTACTTCCGCGACGAGGACGACGAATATTTCGGCCGTGCCGTTTGTACAAAAGGTCAACGACTTTTTTTCGGCGGATACGACAGACACTTGGGATTTTTCGACGAAGAGCGAGATATCTATCTATACGAAACGGATGAGTTGGGCGATATGCGCGGGCTCTTTCGTATCGCTACGAAAGAGGAAGAGAGTCTTAACGATATGATATGTACGCAAGAGGGATTCGTTATAGCGGGGATGTCGGATAATTTCGGCGATGATGACGGCGATCTTTATTTGGCGAAACTGGATACGCACGGTAAAATCGTTTGGCAAATCGCGTTCGGCGGTACGGACGAAGAGCGTGCCAATGCGGTGGTCGAAACGACGGACGGCTATGTGGCGGTGGGAAGTACGGAGAGTTTTGGATTGAACTATAAAGATATCTATGTGGTCAAAACCGACAAAAAGGGACGTTTTTTGTGGCAAAGACGCTATGGTGGAAGCAGGGACGACGAAGCTTTCGGTGCGATCGCTTTAAAAGACGGGAGCGTTGTGATTACCGGCAGAAGCGAAAGTTTTTCGCGACGCAAAGGTTTCGAACTCTATCTGGCGAAAATCGATCGTGACGGACGATTGTTGTGGGAGCGAACTTACGGCGGTGAAGACGATGATGCGGGATACGATCTCGTCGAGGCCCACGACGGCGGTTTTGTCATCGTCGGCGAACGCCAACATGCCGTAAGTAGAGATAGCGATCTTTGGATACTCAAAACGGATAAGAACGGACGCTATCGGTAAGAGACAAGGCGAAATTAACGTCAATAGGTTATAATCCGCTAAAGTCTCGGTGCGGTGACGAGGTGCCGTAAAAAGGATCGATATGTATCAGCGTTTGAGGGCGTTTGCAGCGATGTTCGGTACGATCGGTGCATTGTGGGCCGGAAGCTATTATGCCCGTTTGCAACCTTATGACAGTGTCGTACTCAAAGCGGCGGTGTCGGCACAAGTGGTCGATGTCAATCTCTCCGCCGAAGGTAAAAGGCTGCCCGCAGGTGCGGTGCTTATCCGTTTGGACGACAAGCTCGATCGGCAAAGGCTGAAGCGTATTCGAGACAATATCGCAGTGTTGCAAGAAATGATTCGTATCAACGAAACGGCGTTACCGCTACAAAAAGAGAATTTGGAGCGTCTCGAAGAGAACTATCGGCGCATCGCAAAGCTTTCCACCGCTTCCAAAACCCAAAAAGACAGCGCCTACGGCGCTTATGCCGCGGCATTTGCACAATATACCGCGCTTAAAGAAAAGATACTCTCGTTGCGTTCGCAACTCTTGACGGCACAAAACAATGCCGATACGCTCGAAGATACGATTGCCAAAAAAACAATCGCGCCGATGGGGCAATATATCTATAATATCGCCGTACGTGCCGGAGATTTTGTCGCGCCTGGGACGCCTTTGGCGCGCACGGACGATCTACGCAAAGGCAAACTTGTCCTCTTTCTCGATCCCGAAGATGTGCCGCACGCGACGGAGAAAACCGTCTATCTCGACGGCAACAAGACCGAGTATCGTATCTCGAAAGTATGGAAAGTAAGCGACGAAAAGCTTGTCTCTTCTTATCGCGGGGAGATTATCGTCGACGTACCGAAAGAGGGATATTTTTCCAAATTGGTGAAAGTGGAGCTAAAATGAAAGAACCTGTAAAAACCGCATGCGCGCTCGATTGTTACGATGCTTGTCGTATCGTCGTAGAAGACAACAATCCTTTGCGCTACCGCGGAGACGAGACGCATCCGACCGGAAACGGGGCGCTGTGCGCGCTGCTCAATCACGGCATCAAATATACCGAACGTATTACAAAAGCGCGTATCGACGGCAAGGAAGTATCGCTTGAAGAGGCGCTGGAAGCGACGGCGGAAGCCTTTAGGGCGGAGCGTACGCTGCTGTGGCGCGGTTCGGGCAATCTCGGCGTCATGCAGGAGGTAACCAATCTTTTTATGGAGCGTATCGGCGGGTCGCTGACGCACGGATCGCTTTGCGACGCGGCGGGCGAAGCGGGTATTTTGGAGGGGAGAGGAGTCAACCGTACCTTGCCGTGGGAGCAGATCGCCAAAAGCGAAGTCGTGGTGGTGTGGGGACGCAACGTTACCGTCACCAATGCGCATATGATACCGTTTATCGAGGGCAAAAAACTCATCGTCATCGATCCCGTGCGTACCGCCATCGCCAAAAAAGCCGATCTTTTTTTGCAGATAGAGCCGCGGATGGATTATTATCTCGCGATCATGCTGGCGCGATTTGTTATCATGGAAGATTCGCAACACGACGAATGGCTCGAAGCGTACGGTCCCGATGTCGAGGATTTCTACGATTATACACGAGAACACCGCATCAAAGCGATCTTGGAGCATATAGGCACCGATATCGGCGAAATGGGGCGCTTGCTCGATATTATTCGCGACAAAAAGACGGTTTTTCTCGTCGGAGCGGGGGTACAGAAATATTCGGTAGGATCTTATACGTTACGTGCGATCGATTCGCTGGCGGCGGTATTGGGACTTTTCGGTCGAGAAGGGTGCGGCGTGCACTATCTGGGAGACTCGAAAGCGGGATTTGACAACCCTTTTGCGGTCGAGACCACAAGCGTCCCCAAAGCGACGACGAAATTTTCTTTTTTCGACACGGTTTTGGTGCAAGGGGGCAATCCCGCCGCCTCGATGCCCGATACGTCGCGCGTTGTCAAAGAACTCGAAGGGGTGCGCAACCTGATCTATTTCGGTTTGTACGAGAATGAAACCTCGAAATTGGCGCGTATCGTGTTGCCCGCAAAGAACTTTTTCGAAAAAGACGACGTACGGCTCGGTTACGGGCATCCTTATGTCGAGCCGATTCGAAAAATCCTCGATGCACCGTTTGCGCTAAGCGAATACGAATTGACGCGCTATCTCTTCGAAGCATTCGGTTTTGACGGACTTGAGAGCGAAGCGCATTACATTCGTCGGTGGATAGAGCAGTGCGAGGGCGAGGAGGGGTGTTTGCGCTCTCCGGCATATTGCGAAAATCCGTACGAAGAGGGATTCGGCGAAGAGGGAGGCGAGGAGTTTTATTTCGTGGACGAATACGACGACGACTTTATCAATGCCAAACGCTTCACCAAATACCGCAAACGCAGCGAAAAAAAACCTGCAGATACACGTTTTTGGCTTCTTTCGCCCAAATCTTCCAAGTCGCTCAATACGCAGTTTTTCAGAGACGACAAGGTGCGTTTGCATCCTGCCGCAGGGTTTGCCGAAGGCGAAAAGGTGCGGTTGCGTTCGGAAAACGGGGAGGTTGTGTTGCGCGTCGCGCTTGACGAGGATGTCCGTCCCAATTGTGCCGTCGTGACCAACAATACTGTCGGCGTCAACTATCTCACACCCGCCATCGAGAGCGAGTACGGACACAACGCTTGTTATCAAGAGGTCAAAGTGACGATTGAAAAAGCCGAAGAAGTTTAGCCGAAGTAGCTTTTCGAAGCGATCATCGTACCGAACACCAAAATGGTCATCGTGCCGAAAAAGCGGGTATAAAACCGATTGCCTATCATCATCGCCACTACCGTCCCCGCCAAATCCAGCAGGATTAAAAATCCGAAGAGTATAAACATCAGCGTCGTTTCGTTTTGAGGCAGTTCGGCGAGCGGTTCGTCGGGCAGTACGAAGGTTTGCACGCCTACCGCCACCAGCCACAAATAGACAAATACCGCAAAAAACGCCGTCCAAAACAAAAATTGTATCTTACCGCTTCTATACATCTGTCACCTCGCGTTACGAAGCGATTATAACCCCCCTTTGCTTTATATTACTCCTTATTTAAGACACTTCGCTATAATACTTCGAAACGAAACAAGACGAGAGCGGAGAGAGCATGACACTCGAAGAGATCGACAAGCGATACGTACTGCACACCTATGCCAGGGACTATACCGAATTTGTAGAAGGTAAAGGCTCGACACTTTACGATAAAGAGGGTAACGACTATATCGATTTTGCTTCGGGCATAGGGGTCAATTCCGTCGGACACGGCAACCCGACACTTACGGAAGCGATTTGCGAACAAGCCAAACGTTTGATACACCTTTCCAATCTGCAAGTGATTGCTCCGCAAGCGGAGTTGGCACGCAAAATAGTGGAGTCGAGCGGATACGACATGGCGTGTTTTTTCGCCAACAGCGGTGCCGAAGCCAACGAGGGCGCCATCAAAATCGCGCGCAAATACGGCGAAACGCGATTTGATAAAAAACGGTATAAAGTCATTACGCTGGAGCATTCTTTTCACGGACGTACCATCACCACCGTCAAAGCGACGGGGCAAGAAAACTTCCATACGCCGCATTTTTCTCCTTATCCGGACGGTTTTTCGTACGTACCGCGTATCGCCGACATCGAAGCGGCTATCGACGACGAAACGGTGGCGGTACTGCTTGAGTTGGTACAAGGCGAAGGGGGCGTGCAACCGTTTGAAAAATCGGAAGTGCAAGCGCTTGCGCGCATGTTGAAAGAAAAAGGGGTGCTGCTTATTGTGGATGAGGTGCAAACGGGTGTCTATCGTACCGGCGAGTTTTTGGCAAGCAATCTTTACGAGATCGAACCCGATATCGTCACCCTTGCCAAAGGACTCGGCGGCGGCGTGCCTATCGGTGCGGTAATGACAAAACACAAAGATATTTTCTCTCCGGGCGATCACGGCAGTACTTTCGGTGGAAACTTTCTCTCCACCAGAGCGGGGTTGGCGGTGTTGGATATACTCGAAGCGCTCTACGATTCGGGTGCGTTGCACGAGACGATGCTCTATTTTGAGCAAAAACTGCGCGACGTTGCGAAGCAAAACGACGATTTGTTCGAAAAAGAGGTCGGTATCGGTTTGATGCGCGGATTGCGCGCCAAAGAGGCGAAGATACAAAACGCCGTACTCAAAGCCGCGATGCAAGAGCGGCTTATCGTACTTAAAGCGGGGCGCAATACGGTGCGTTTTTTGCCGAGTCTGACCATCTCCAAATCGGAAATAGACGAAGGTTTCGCCCGCTTCGAGTCCGCTTTGGAACGCGTGCGTCGCGAAGGATAAAAGGGTGAAGCGTTTCGCATATGCGATTTTTTGTACGGCGGCGTTAATATGGCAATCCGCCGCTTTGTATGCGCAGAGCCTCGAATCGGTACTCTCTCCCGAGAAGCGCAAACTTTTCGAGTACGATTTGCAACGTAACGAATATGAGAGCGACAAGCTCTCGAAAAGCTGGATCTCTCCGATTATGCTGCGGTACGATCGCAGTTATACGACGCAGTTTCCCGGAAAAACCGTTCGCACGGACAACTTCAGCGTTACGATAGATCAGCCGATTTTTCGCTCGGGCGGGATTTACAATGCCGTCAAATACGCATCGCAAACGCGTTTGGCAAATCGCGCCGGTATCGTGTTGCAAAAGCGACTGATGATCGCCGATGCGGTACGAATACTCTTCGAATTGCGCAAAAACAAATTGCAACAAGAGCGTCTTAAGTATCAAATAAAAAACGATGAGATCGATATCCGCCAAAAGCGCGATCGCTATGAAGCGGGCGTACTGGACAGCAGTTTTTTGGATCAGGCGATATTGGCGAAAAGCAGAGACGAAACGGCGTTGTTGGAGTTGCGTTTTGCGCGTACGGAGTTGCTGCAACGTTTTCGTTTGCTTAGCGATAAAGATCCCGAAAGCTTTACATTACCCAGATTGACGCTGGTGTCGAAAAAAACGTACACCTCGCACAATCTCGAATTGCAGCGGCAACGTTACGTCGAGAGACAAAAACGCTACTACAGTCGTATGACGCTGGCGAAGTATCTTCCCTCGGTGTCGCTAAACGGAAGATATAGCGACGGAGATTTGAATCCGCTATGGGCGAGTGCACCCATTAAAGAGCGTTATTACATTTACGGTATCGGCGTTTCGATGCCGCTGGATATCAACAGCTACGACGACGTGCAATCGGCGCGTATCGAAATGCTCAAAGCCCAAACCGAGACGATCGAAAAACGCAAAGCGGTTGACGAAGAGTACGATTGGATCGTCAATGCCTTGGCGATACTGGACAAAAAAATCGCTTTGGCAAAAAAAGATGTCGCACTCTATCGCAATCTTTACAAAGTGACCGCCAATTTGGCGAAAGCGGGCGAAAAGACGCCGCTTGATGCGGAGGTGATGCGCAATACGCTGCATATGCGTCGTCTCGACAAAGCGATTTACGAAATCGACAAACAAATCAAACTTCTTTATCTCTATGTACGGACGGAACATGCGATTTAGCGAGTATATGAACGAGTGGCTCTACGGCGAAGGCGGCTATTATCGTCGATTCGACGAGATAGGAAAATCGGGCGATTTTTATACGGCGGTAAGTACCAGCGCCTTTTTCGGCGCGAGTATCGCCAACTTTTTGTGGGGAATGATAGAAAAAGGCGATATTCCGAGGGATGCGTGGCTTGTCGAAGTGGGCGCACATCGCGGATACCTGATCGCCGATATGATTCGGTGGCTTTATACCTGCGATCCCTCGCTGATAGAAACGATGCGTTTCGGTATCGTAGAACGACAACCCGAGGTGCAAGCGGCACAAAAAGCCTATCTAAAGTCTCAATTCGGCGACGATGTGACGGTGAGGCATTTTACCGATCTTTCGGAAATCGGCGGCGAATACGGGTTTGTCGTCGCCAACGAAATTTTCGACGCCTTTCCTTGCGAGCTCTATATGGAAGGGAAAATGGCGGAGGTGCAAGCGCATCGTATCTTTTGGCGCGAAGCGCCCGAAGAGATGCGCTTATGGGCGCAATTTCACCGTCTTGAAAAAGGTGAGATCGCCGTCGGGTATGAAGATTTCGCCGCTTCGATGGCAAAAGGGTTTAAAGCATGCGATTTCGTTACCTTCGATTACGGTGAAAAGTATGTACGCAACGACTTTTCGATACGACTTTACAGCAAACACGAGACTTTTCCGCTTTTTGACGAAGCGGTCGATTTGAAAGCCTCTTTTCGGCGAGACGATATCACTTACGACGTCAACTTCACCCATGTGGCGGAAGCTTTTGTCGAAGTGGGATTTGAGGAAGTTGCTTATGAAACGCAAGCGCGCGCATTGGTGCGTTTCGGCATTATCGACATTCTCGAACGCTATGCCAAACAAGCGACACAAGCGGCTTATCTACGTGAAGCAGGAAAGATAAAAACGTTGCTTTCGCCCACGATCATGGGGGATCGGTTTAAGATGATACATTTGAGAAGTAGAAATTAGAAATTAGAAATGATGGAGGCGGGACTTCAGTCCCGCAATAGAGTGAAGAGTGAAGAGTGAAGAATGAAAAGTGAGAAGTTTTGGAGGCGGGGTTTTAACCCCGCAATATAGTGAAAAGTTAAGAGTGAAGAGTGAAGAGTGAAAAATGGTGGATGATGAGATAAGGTATGATTCGAATGGGGAATGAGTAATTGGGGAGGCGGGACTTCAGTCCCGCAATATAGCGAAGAGAGAAGAGTGAATAGTTTCGGTAGGGTGCGAATTGAAAAAAAGTGTTTCTATTGCATCGAACGCAATAGAGCGCAGCGTTTGAGTGCGCCCGCTTCGCCGCCGAGCATTTCGGTATAGCGTTTGAACTTCTCTTCGCCTATCATCGAGACACATTCCGCTTTATCGACGGTAGGCAGGGATGTTTGTGTCGGTGTTGAAGAGGCATGATTTTGCGTATCGGTATCGGGATACATATATTCGGGCGAGAAGTTGTCGTCTTGTACTTCTTTGACGGGGTAGTGCGGCCGCGATTGTGGCGCCGCCGGTGTCGGTTTGACGGGTTTGCGTACTTTTTTCGGTGGATAGCGATAGGTTGGTAACGTGACGTTTTTTGTACAGCCGTTTAACCAGAAAAAGAGGACAATCGATAAAAATGTTACGGCGGTTTTTTTCATTCGTATATCCTTTTAGAAAATAACGGCGACCACGGCGATGGCAAATCCTCCGTCGTGGCTAATCGAAAGCGAGGTATCGCGATAAGGGTAGTTTGCTTTCGCCTTGTCGGAGAGCGAAAAGTAGGGTGCGCCTTTGTCGGTTTTTCGGATTTCGATATCGTGAAATCCCATTTGCGCACCGATACCGCATCCGAACGCTTTGGCCACAGCCTCTTTGGCCGCCCAAAATCCGGCTAATGTTTCGTCGCTATGTACCAGTTCGATTTCTCTCGGAGAGAGAATACGTTGTTCGAAATCTTTTCCGAAACGTTTTCGAAGTTTGGAGATACGGGCGATTTGGATAATATCGGTGCCTACTTTCATAGATGACAGTGTAGCACAAAAGTGCGTTTTTGTGCAATATCACTCGTTAGTGATGCGATACCCGAGAGCGTAGCTGTTTTCGATCAGCTTATAAGGACGATTGGTTTCGGCGGCGACTTTTTTGTTGATGCGATAGATGAGTTGGATCAGTTTGTTGTTGTGAGATTCGTCGGGAATTTCGTCTTCCCATATGTGATAAATGAGCGCATCGCTCGATACATAACGGTTGAGATGATCGATAAGAAAGGTGACGGCTTGTTTCTCTTTTTTGGTAAGTTTGAGAAGCTTGTTTTCGAATACAAGAGATTCTCGCGTACTGTCCCATTTTAAAAAGTCGGTGAGTTGGATATCTTGATGTACCGATAGTCGGGAAATGATGCTTTCTAAGAGCGTAGTGAGTTTTTGTATATTGACCGGTTTGACCAAATACTCTTCAAGTTTTAACGGAATCGCCTGTTTAAGCTCCTCTTTTTCGTCATGAGCGGTTAAAACGACAATCGGTGTATCGGGGTCGTTTTTACGGATTTGGCGTATCACTTCGAAACCGTTGATGATTGGCATATAATTGTCTATCAAAATAATATCGGGTTGTTTTTTACGGTAAAGTTCGAGCGCCGCTTTTCCGTTTTGCGCAAGGTAAACCTCGGAGAACATTCCCTTGAGAATGAGCGCCATATTTTCCAATGCTATCGGATCGTCCTCGACATATAAAATGCGGAAATTATACATCGAACCGTACCTCCCTTTTTTGTATTCAAAAACCCTACATTTTATCACAATATTATAAAATAACTATTACAAAAAGAGAAGTTACATCCATTCCACGATTTTGGACACCACGTCGGCAACGTAACATTTGATTTCGGTTTTTTCCAACGGTTTGACGGGTAGGACCGCTTTCGTAAAGCCTTGAGCGGCGGCTTCTTTAAGTCTGAGAGGCAAGGATGCCACTTCGCGAATTTCGCCCGTAAGCGAAACCTCGCCGAGAAAGAAAGTCCGACTGCTGAGCGCACGGTCGCGGTAGCTGCTCAGTATCGCCGCGATGACCGCCACGTCGGCGGCGGGTTCGGTGATGCGGATACCGCCCGAGACGTTGACGAAAACGTCGTAGCTACCAAGCGGCAAATCGAGCTTTTTTTCCAAAAGCGCCAAAAGCATCGTCAAGCGGCTGTTGTCGTAACCGCTGCTGCTGCGTTTGGGATGACCGTAGGATTCGGCGACGAGCGCTTGGATCTCGATGACGATGGGGCGGCTGCCTTCCATGACGACGGTGAGCGCCGAACCCGCCTGAAGACGCGCTTTGGCAAAGAAACGTCCCGCCATGCTTTTGGCATCGTGCAATCCGGCTTTGTTCATTTCGAAGATGCCCACTTCGTTGGTGGAACCGAAACGGTTTTTAAAACCGCGAAGCAGTCTCAGATCGGAGTTGGTGTCGCCTTCGAAGTAGAGTACCGTATCGACCATATGTTCGAGAATACGCGGTCCGGCGATAGCGCCTTCTTTGGTGATGTGTCCGATGATAAAGACGGGAATTTGTTTTTGTTTGGCGAGTCTCATCAACTCGAAGGTAATGGTACGAA
>JALVPA010000149.1 GCA_027026055.1 Campylobacteraceae bacterium
CCCCAGAAGCCAATCGCGCACCGCACCCCCCACCGCCACGGCACGCGCACCTTTGCTATCCAGCGCGACGGCGATCTCTTTTATCAATGTCGGTATTTGCATCTTTGCTCTTTAAAGATTTGTTTTTAAAAATCATATCCGAAATGCATTATATCATCTTGAAAAATTTTCTATGTTTTGTTAGCATGGGATATCAAAAGGAGGGAAGATAAATGAAAAAACTTTCGATTATATTATATGTTATTATTTTCAATATTTTTGTACTTGTAAAATCGGCATATGCAAACGACTGTCCCAAATATATGCCTCTGAGCGTAGACGATATCGTCTCCATGCTTCCTATCTATCCTTTGCATGTCACGGAAAAAGATAGCGATTGTGATGGAGTACCCGATACCCTCGAAGCGCTTTGGGGTACCGATCCGTACCGATTCGATACCGACAGCGACGGTACCGGCGATTATGCGGACGACTACCCTCTCGATCCGCATAAATCCGTCGATACCACACCTCCTGCGATCACACTTCACGGCAATCAAACTATCACCTTATACAAATACTACCTCTACAAAGAAGCGGGCGCCGTCGCCCGTGACGACAGAGACGGTACGGTTGCCGTACATATCTCCGGTCATGTCGACACTGCGCATCCCGGTACTTACACTCTTGTCTATCTCGCCAAAGACCGCAGAGGCAATCTCGCCACTGCACGCAGAACCGTCATAGTCAAAAACGCTTTCAAACCGCAACCTTTACACAATAGCAAGGTCGTCAAAGACGACGAAGGGCATAGCGTCGTTGATGTAGTTGCACTTTTTATCCAAGCTTTTTTGGCTAATGACAAAGATAAGGTATCACGCTATGTGGGCGAAAACAGGCGTTTGCTTGATCTTATGTACAACGAAGCCGGTGCTACGGCGTTTTTGAAACGTATTTATGCGCATACCTATCGTATCGAAGAAGAATCGTACAAATTGGGCAATGCAAGCGCGTCGATTCGATTTGTCGATAACGGCGGTCATCACCGGGGCGGTTTCGAACTTTTATTGAGTATGGACCAAAACGGTAAAAAAAGATGGATCATCACTCTACTCTACTAAGATTCTCATGGCATTTTTTACTTGTTTTTGTGTCGATTGTTTATATCATCCTTTCGAAAAAGATAAAACGCGCAATGCTTATCGCGGAGGCGCAAACGGCAATGAGCCTATCGGGTATCGCAATAGCAATATATGTTTTAGGAGGACATAAAGATGCAAAAAAGCACCATAGAAGCGATCAAGCTTCTGTTTGGCATAGACATTATTTTGGGGATTGTCATCGGAACGGGTATCACTACCTTTATCTTGTGGTTTCTCATGGGCGGTAGCGGGGTGTTGCTCTTTCCGTTTATGGCGGTTTTTCTTTATGTTTTGATTTTTATATTTGTTCTTATCTTCGGCGGTATCAAATTCGGTTATAAAGCGGTATGGATCGTTATATGGTCGTTTCTTTTCGGATGGTACGGATTTAAATATGTCTATAAAGTTACTTGCGGACCCGACCCCGAAGATGTCAAGGTGATGAAGCCGATGGCTGAGGCGATAAGCGAGTATATCGTCGAACATGGCATTCCCAAGAGCTTGAGCAAGATACCGGATTTGCCGTATAGGCTGGAGGGGTGTGCATGGAGCCAAAAAAAACTTGAAAGATGTTTTTTTTACGTGGATAATGCTTCTTATCAAGTAGATTCTTATTTTCTAGGAGAACTTGATATAGAGATCTATAATAAAAAAACGGAAACAGGTTTAAGATACGAATTGGAGCAAAACTCTACAAATAAAAATTGGAAGATTGTTAAAAGTGATATTGCATTTAGCAGTAAAATCTCCGGAATCTGTAATCCAATGAGACAATAAGCAGAAAGGGGCGAACAATGAAAAAGATATTTGCACTACTCGTAATTTTAATGGTGGTGTTTAACAGGATATTTGCGTGGGAAATCAATACACATAGGGCAATTGATCGCAAAGCTGCCAAATCAAGCGTAAACCTGAAAAGATTTGCCAAAAACGCTCAAATTGAAAATGTAGATTATGGAAGTGAAAAGTTTGAAGGCTATACCAAATATTGGCATAGAGAATACTCTTATTTGGACTATGTTACCAATGGAGAAGAAAACGGTATTTCCGATAAAAGATGGAAACAAACTTTTACAGATTCCAAATACCAGTCCCTCATAGAAGCCGGCGCGATTCTCGAAGATGCGCAGTGGCCGCATCCGCCGGGTACTTCGGATACCATAGACAAAGCAGACGGACGTTTTGTCAACCACTTCTACGATCCGCAAAACGGCGGGAAAGGGCTGTTTTATCTCGGTTTTCGTTTCCAAAATGCATACCTTTGGGGAAAAACCGGGGAAGGAAAATATCCCGATTTTCTTACACCGACGGTGCAATTGTCATTTGAGTCGTTTGTTTTGAGTGACAAAGACAACGATTACGACTACAATCTGGCACTCGAATACTTCAACCTTGCTTTCACATCCGCAAACCCCTCCGAACGCAAACGCTACCAAGCCAAGATGCTCGTAAGCGTCGGACATTTGATGCATTTGCTTAACGACATGACCTCCACCGCGCACACCAGAGACGATTCGCACCCCGAAGGCGATGTGCTGGAAATGTACGGCAGGGGCGGTGAAGAGGGTAATATCCCCATAGGCTTTCGGATCGTAGGCAGCAGCCTGCGAGACTATTTGGGGTTGACGATTCGCGGAAAAATATCGCTACCGAATATCCCCAAATACGACAACTTTTCCGACTTCATCACCAAAGAGGCGATGTGGACGGCGACGCATTTTTTCAGTAACGATACCGTCTATACCAAACCCAAACCCTCTCTCGGCGACACCTACGAATCTTTTGCGTCAAGCGGTAGCGGAGTGGATAAATACTATATCAGAAGTTACGGAAACGGTACGTCGGGATGTCGTAACGGTTGTGTGCCCTCGGGGACCAAACTGGCCATTCGTCTCAAAAGCTATATCCTCAATGCTCTCCATGAAAATATTATACCGGCGCAAAAGAAAAATTGGTATTCGACACAAGCACCTCGTTTCGAGACGACGACTCCGTCCTCAAAGAAAACGCCCGCATCCTCATCACCAGAGCCATCGCCAATGCCCGCAATTTTTTGAACTATTTTTTCAGAGGACAAATCAGCGCAAAGATAGAACCCGAACGTATCGTCATCACCAACACTTCCGATCCGAATCTCGTCAAAGATACCGCTACCGTCACCTTTGCGCCCGGCAGATTTTATATCAAATATTTCAGATCATACGATGCCACGTTGCGTGATTTTACCTTTGTACGCGACCCCGATAACCTTACGCACAACATAGAACACATCGGTGCCGTCGATGCGGTTTTTCAAGGAGGATTCACCTCTACGATTCCGTTGGCTCCCGGAGAAAGCATCGTCATACCCATCCAAAGAGATACCCGTGTACTCGGTAAAAATTTTGTCGTTGTATACGACGGTACCGTCGGCAAAGAAAGAGGTCTCGCCGTCACTACCGTCACGCGCCCTTCGAATGTAGGATGGGCAATCGGACGATAATCGCCTATCGAAATGCTTTGCACTTTTTCTACGCACTTGTCACTTATGTGCGTGTTAATCGTTTTAGCAGTATAATACGCCAAATCTTTATACGAAAGGTCACTCATGGGTCGTGCGTTCGAATACCGTAAAGCGGCAAAATTGAAACGTTGGGGGAC
>JALVPA010000150.1 GCA_027026055.1 Campylobacteraceae bacterium
GGATCGACGCTCTGTATGCCGTTGCCGTAGGCATAGGGGTCGTCATTGCCCACCTCCAGCGCGGTATCGTGTGCGGCGGCGGTGCCGTTGAAGGTATAGTCCATCAAGGCATCCAGGGGTTTGAGGACCCCCTGCATCTGTGTGTAGGGCTTGTCGCCGTAGGGATAGCGGTGATCGGCGTTTTCGACGATCTGCCAATCTTTGCGGCTTTTGGGGATGGAGTCGAGCAGATAGAACTCCGTGAGCGTGATACGGGGGTCGGTATCGTTGGCCGCGTTGTTGCCGCCCGCTCCGTACTGCTGCATCACCACGTTGGTCTCGGCAGGCAGATGCCGCATGGCCTCCTCATCCATTCCGTAGGCGTAGTAGCCCTCCAATACCATGATAAATCTTCCGTTTGCGCCGTAGCCCATCTCGGCATAGTGTTTGAGAATTTTGAAGGTATATCCGCCGCCCAGCGAATGCCCCATCACCCCGATGCGGCTTGTATCCAGCTTGGGCAGGATCCCGTTGGCATCGTCGAGCATCTTGTCCAGATTGGCGACGACATTGCCCCAGGCGTGTTTGGCGTAGATGACGCAGTAACCGTGTCCGGCGACGAATTTCAGAAGCGTCTCGTAATCCTCGGGATCGTCCGAACCGTATCCGGAGGCGAAGAAGACGACGGGCACTTTCGTCCCCTCGGGCATGTCGGCGGGGCAGTAGGCCGTCGTCATGTTGGCGTCTATTTCGTCGTGGCGTACGATGGGGTGTGTTCCAGGTTGACCGTAGACTTTTGCATGGTTACTATCGGCGACGACAAACGTATATGATGCCGCGGGCTGTAAAATATTATGCAAAAATAGACGCACTTCATAGTTTCCCGGAGGCATTGGTTTGCGGTCTCGGTTCAATACGGTATCGCCTACAGAGACCCGGTTCCAAGCAATAGCATGACTGCGATTGTTGTTTGCTCCTATTTGAAAAATGCCCACCCAACCTCTATCTATAGGAAGTACGCTGTTGATGTGGACAGTAACCGTTGCGTTTGGCGAATAGACGGATTTAAGTGTTGTCAGCGGCGCGCTTGGAACAAACGTGACGATTTCTTCGATTGCAATGGGTATCCACGGTGTTTCGATACGGTCTAATGCCGAAAGCGTATGAAACAAGCACAGGAGAAATATCGTTTTTTTTATTTTGCCTACTTTCATAGTTTTCCTTTTTTACGATATTTCTCGTTTTTTTGTAAAAAAACGTCTATTTTTGCTCGTTTAGTTTGCGGACGGAGCTATCCAATTCTTGAAGAAACGAGTTGATCTTTTGCTCGAATGTTTCGATAAACGTTTTGGTTTTTTGTAGATCGACTTCGACACGCTCCTCGTCGAGTTTTAAGCCGATTTCGTCCATTTTAAGTCTACCTTCTTCCATGTTTTTTTGAAGTTGCTCGGCTTTTTGTCGAAGTGTCTCTTGTAATGCGGTAAAAAAAGATTTTGTTTTCTTCAAATCGATTGTCACTCTATTTTGATCGATTTCGATACCGATACGATGCAATAGCTCTTGTTCGTTTTCCATTTTTTCTCCTTTTTTCCAATTATATCTTTACTTAGGAGCGATGTCAAAGTTTAAAAAAGACTTTTTTGATAAAGTGTGGAAATAGGTCGGACTTTAGCACATTTTGAGTATAATATTTCTCTATTTTACCCTTCTGCAAAGGAATCTGTTCATGTCCGAACCTATCGAAAACCTCGACGAAGTTCTCCGTAATCATAAACTGAGCAAAGCCGAGTACGAAGAGATCGTGCGCATCCTCGACGGACGCCATCCCAATCTCGTCGAAATCGGTATATTCTCCGCGATGTGGTCGGAGCACTGTTCATACAAATCGAGCAAAAAGTATCTTAGCGGTTTTCCCACCGAAGCGCCGTGGGTCATCCAAGGACCCGGCGAAAACGCGGGCGTCATCGACATCGGCGACGGCATGGCGGCGGTCTTTAAGATGGAGAGTCACAACCATCCCAGTTATATCGAACCGTTTCAGGGGGCGGCGACCGGTGTCGGCGGTATCTTGAGAGATATCTTTACGATGGGGGCGCGTCCCGTCGCCAATCTCAACGCGTTGCGTTTCGGACGCATCAAAGGAGACGACGAGACGGCACGTTATCAGCGTCATCTTGTGCGCGGCGTCGTCGAGGGTATCGGTAGCTACGGCAACTGTATGGGCGTACCGACGATCGGCGGCGAAGTGAGCTTCGACGAAAGCTACAACGGCAATATCTTGGTCAACGCCTTCTCTTTGGGGTTGGTTAAAAAAGACGAAATTTTTCTCGGTGTCGCATCGGGGGTAGGCAACCCCGTCATGTACGTCGGATCCAAAACGGGACGCGACGGTCTGGGCGGTGCGGTGATGAGTAGCGACAGTTTTACCGAAGAGTCCAAATCGTTGCGCCCGACGGTACAAGTGGGCGATCCTTTTACCGAAAAACTGCTGCTTGAAGCGTGTCTGGAGCTTTTCAAAACCGATGCGATCGTCGGTATCCAGGATATGGGCGCGGCGGGACTCACCTCGTCGAGTTTCGAGATGGCGGGCAAGACGGGTGCGGGAATCAAAATGGATTTGGACAAAGTACCCGCGCGCGAAGAGGGCATGACGCCGTACGAATTTATGCTCTCCGAGTCGCAAGAGCGTATGCTGATTTGTGCGAAAAAAGGACGCGAACAAGAGATTATCGATATTTTTGAGAAGTGGGACTTGGATGTGGCGGTGATCGGCGAAGTGACCGATACTGGACGTATGGAGCTCTTTTGGCACGGCGAAAAGGTGTGCGATATGCCTATCGCGCCGGTGAGTGAAGAAGCTCCCGTACTCGACAGACCGATATTGCGACCGAAGTATCTCGACGAAATCAATGCCAAAAGTGTCGACGATTTTGCTCCCGTTGCCAACCAAGAGGCTTTCGAAAAGCTGATGGCGTCGCTCGAAGTGGCGGACAAGGCATGGGTTTACGATCAGTACGATTCGATGGTGCAGACCAATACCGTCAAAGGTCCCGGAAAACTTGACGCCAGCGTCATCCGAGTCAAAGAGAACGGCAAAGCCTTGGCGATGAGTAGCGATTGTAATCCGCGTTACTGTTATATCGATCCCAAGCGCGGTGCGGCGCTTGCCGTCGCCGAAGCGGGACGCAACGTCGCGATGACCGGCGCCAGACCCCTTTCTATCACCGATTGTCTCAACTACGGCAATCCCGAAAACCCCGAAGTGATGTGGCAGTTCGCCCAAGGATGCGAAGGGATCAAAGAGGCGTGCGAAGCGCTCAATACTCCCGTTGTTTCGGGAAACGTATCGCTTTATAACGAAACCGAAGGGGTTTCGGTCTATCCCACACCTGCCATTGCGATGGTGGGACTCAACGACGATGCCGACAAAGTATTGCCTTCGGCTTTTCAAAAAGAGGGCAACCATATCGTGCTTATCGGTGAGACCAAAGGCGAATTCGGCGGTTCGCTTTATCTCAAAGAGCTTTACGGCGAAACGGTCGGCAAAGCCCCCTCGCTCTCTTACGAAAAAGAAGCGGCGCTGTGGAACTTGGTGATCGAAGCTAACAAAGCGGGATTGCTCGAAGCCGCCAAAGATGTCGGTATGGGCGGTATCGCCGTTTCTCTTGGAAAAATGGCGGCGGTTTCGGGACTCGGTATCGAAGCGGAAGTTAGCGTCGATAACCTCAGAGATATTTTCGACGAGTCTCAAAGCCGCGCATTCTTAGAGG
>JALVPA010000151.1 GCA_027026055.1 Campylobacteraceae bacterium
CGTCAGGTGACCGTCGCGGGCAAAACGATACCGCTACCCAAACCCTTTATGGTGATGGCGACCCAAAACCCTATCGAACAAGAAGGCACCTATCCGCTCTCCGAAGCGCAAAAAGATCGCTTTTTGATGCATGTGCATATCGACTATATCGATATGGAGTCCGAATACGAAATGTTGCAGCTTTTGCGTAAAGAGCGAGAAGATTCGTCCGAAGTGGACGAGAAAATACCCGTTTCGGTAATTTTGGAAGCGCAAAGAGAGGTGAACGATATCCGTGTCGAGGAGGCGATCGGACGCTATATCGTGGAATTGGTTTTTGCGACGCGTTATCCTTTGCGTTACAGCAGGCAACTTGAGGTGACGATCGATATCGGCGTCAGTCCGCGCGGTACCGTCTCCTTACAAAAATGCGCTCAAGCCAGAGCGTGGTTACACGGTAAGGACGCCGTGCGGCTGGAAGACATCCATGCGATGATATACGATGTGTTTCGGCACCGTCTCGTCATTTCGCAACATGCCGTTATGAACAACCGTACCGTCGACGAGGCAGTCAATGCGATACTCAAGCAAGTACCCATACCCGAAGGTCTCGATCCGTTGGAGAGGGAAGCGGCAAAAAGGAGGATAGAAAACCTATGAATCCCTTTACCATTACACTCAAACCCGATACCGTGGAAAATCTTTTGGCCTTTTCGGAGTTGCTCGGCAAAGATATCGATACGATGATCGAAGAGGCGTTGATGCGCTATTTCGAAGAGGAGCAACGTAAGCTGATAGAAAAAGGGATCGAAGAGGATGCTTCGATGACCCATTTGGAGTATGACGAGTTTTGGGACGGGTTGGATATAGGGTAACGAACGATAAAGAGTAGGGAGTAGGTCGAAGTAGGGTTGAGTGGTGGTCAATATGCCGGACAAACGTTTTTTTTCGGAACTATTGGACGACGAGATAGTGACCGTGCGCTTTTTGACGCAAGGACAAATAGGCCCTATCTATCTGCTTGAGGGGTGCAAAGATCGCTATTTGCTGAAAACTTCCGAACCTTCGCACAACCTTCCCGTCGAAGCGTCGATGCTTGAGGATTTGGCGCGTTATGGGATTCGCGTACCGAAAGTGTACGCTTATGCAAAGAGCTATCTGGTGACAGAATATATCGTATCGGTTTCCATGCCGCAAGAAAAGCGAGAAAAAGACGCCGCCGCGCTTTTGGCGAAACTGCATGCCGTAAGCAACGATGCACGTATGTACGGCTATTGGTACGATACGACCATCGGACCTTATGAACAAAAAAACGAGCAGACACAGTACAACTGGGCGCTTTTTTACGCACAAATGCGACTGTTGCCGATGATGCGGCGGTGTCTCGAAAGCGATGCGATAGAAAGATCGGATGCGGTGCGTATCGAAGCGCTTTGCGATAGGTTGCATTTGCGTTTGAACTTGGCACGGATCACGCCTTCGTTGATTCACGGCGATTTGTGGAGCGGCAATATACTTTTTGCGCGCGAAGGTGCCGTAGCGATCGATCCCGCAATCTCTTTTGCCGATAGGGAGATGGAGCTGGCGTTTATCTTGATGTTCGATACTTTCGGAAAAACCTTTTTCGAACACTATAGTCGTGTCCACCCCTTAAGCGAGGATTTTTACGAAACGAAGGTGCCGCTCTATCAGCTCTACTATTATCTGGTACATGCTGCGATTTACGGTAGAAGCTATTTACCCGGAGTACGACGATGTTTGGAGGCGTTAAAAGTATGAAACAAAAAGCGATAAAATGGCTTAAAGAAGCGGCGATATTGGCGGTATTGGTGGTTGTGCTGTCGGTCGGAGTAGGATGGTGGCGCGCGCCGAAACACGCCGAAACACAACCCATCCCTCAAACCTTAAGGCTTTACGACGGTACGACGTTTCGCTTTCGTAACGACGCGCCTTTGGTGATACATTTTTGGGGAAGTTGGTGTCCTGTCTGCCGTGCCGAAATCGATACGATCGAAAAGCTCTCCAAAGAAGTTCCCGTACTTACCGTCGCCGTCAAATCGGGCGAAGATGCCGAGATAGCACAATTTATGAAAAAGCACGGGTTGGACTTTGCGGTCTATAACGATCGCGACGGAAGTATGGCGGCGCGTTACGGTGTGCAGGTCTTTCCCTCCACCCTTATCTACGACGCAAGCGGCACATTGCGCTTTTCGATGAGCGGCTATACCACCTATGCGGGATTTTTGGCGCGTTTGAATATGATACGTTGAGATAAAAACGCTATGAAAATTTCACTACAATAGATTTGTGCAAACGCCTTGTCTCTCGATTTTCATCGCAAAAAGGAGAAAAACGAATGCGAACGGGTTATTTAAAAACGGGTATGACGATAGGTTTCGCTTTATCGCTAAGTACGATATCGCTTACGGCTTCGCAAAAGCTTATCGTCACGAAATCGGATCTCACCGACGAAGATCATCCTTACGAAACGGTCGTACATGAAGAGAGGACTTCAAATGGCAACATTCGAGAGGGCGGCTGGAAACTATCCGGCGATATTCGCGCCGGATATTTGAATTACGATTATAGCAACGCCCCGTCGCATTTCGATCCGGCAAGCGGTGCCGTCGTACCCGTCAACCCTGCCGTCAACAAAGGCCATGCCGATTCTCGAGGCTTTTATTTGATACCGAAGATCTCGATCGCTTCTGCGAATTACAACGGTTTTAGTTTTAAAATCACGGGGGCGGGTGCGACCGACTTCGGCCTTAACGATTCGCTTTACGAACAGCGTAACTTCGTATTCGACCCCATGGAGCGAAAATCGTTTGCCATTTTACAAGAGGCGTATATGTCGTATGAAAGCCGAGACGGCGCCCATGCCTTCGTCGTCGGTGCGAAAGAGACGGTTACGCCGATGATCGATGCGGACGATTGGTATATGCTCGCCAACAGCTTTCAAGGTGCGTACTATCTGAACAGACGTTTCGAACATATCACGTTCGCCGGAGGATACTTTTACAAAATGGCGGGTGTATGGGACAGCGGTGCCGACGGTACGCAGTGGCATACGATGAGCGAGGCAAGTTTCGTCGATAGCGGTTATAAAAAGATAGGAGGCGACGAAGGTGTCTGGACAGGTGTTTTTCAATACGACGACGGTACGCACAACTTTCAAGTGTGGGATTACTATATGAAAGACTATTACAACACCTTCTTCGCGCAATACGACTATACCGGTAAAACGAAGAATTTTAGCTTCGACATGGGTGTACAATATATCGATTTTCGGGGTGTGGGCGGCTTGAAAGAGTACTATCGCGACGTGTTGGGAGGACGAGAGATAGACTACGGTATCTACTCCGTACGATTTAATGCTAAGCATGAAAACGGCTTTGATATCGCACTGGGCGCGTCGTTTTATACAGACGGCGACGGAACGGGCGATACCCTCGGAGCATGGGGCGGTTATCCCTATTTCGCCAACGGTATGATCTTTCACTTTTTCGAAGCGGGAAGTCTTCGCAATGCAAATTCCTACAAACTTCAGGTGGGATACGATTTTGCCAAGCAAGGTGTCGAAGGTTTGTGGGTCGGCGGCAGATATACCTACTTCGATCTCGATCCGCACTATGCCAAGTCTTCGCTTGAGGGTGAGGGACAGGAGTCTCAAAAGCTGTACGGTTTGCGTGTCGGCTACAATCATACGAGCGGCTTCTATTTTACGGGTACGTACGAGTTTGCCGATCTCGACGGGCAGCCCGATATTTCCGCTTTAAGACTGATAGGCGGGTATAAATTTTAAACAAAGCGGAGTAAAATACGCCCGGACTTCGATATAAAGGAAAACGAATGGATTCGATCCCCAATTGTCCGAAATGCGGTAGCGAATATACCTACGAAGACGGCGATTTGTATATCTGCCCGGAGTGCGCTTACGAGTGGAGCAAAAACGAAACGCCGGAAGAAGAGAACGCTTTGGTGGTGAAAGACGCCAACGGAAATATTCTCAAAGACGGCGATACGGTGACGGTGATCAAGGACCTCAAGGTCAAGGGTAGCGCAAGCGGTATCAAAGTCGGTACGAAGATCAAAAATATCCGTCTTGTCGAAAGTAACGACGGACACAATATCGACTGTAAAGTCCCCGGTGTCGGTGCGATCAAACTCAAGCAGGAGTTTGTGAAAAAGGCGTAAAATGTCATAGGAAAGATTTTGTGTTATAATGGTATTACTTAAATAATACGGAGTGATACTGATGCATACGATAAGTTTTAAATCGGACGATGCGTTCTACGGAATGATAGAAGAGATGTCGAAACGTCTTCAAACTTCCAAGAGCGAATTGATTCGCAGGGCGGTGATGCATTACAAAGAGAATCTGGAAAAAGAGAGTCTGAAAGAGCAGTTTAAACAGGCCTCGCTAAAAGTACGCAAACAGAGCCTTGAGGAAGCGGAATACTTTGACAATACGCTTGATGACGGTCTGTAATGTTTCGAAGAGGTGAAATCTATCTCGCCAACCTCAATCCGAGAAAAGGAAACGAGGTGGGTAAAATAAGACCGGTATTGATTTATCAAAGCGATTTGTTAAACGCGTGCAAACATCCGACAAGTATCGTATTGCCGCTTTCTACTTCGCTTGTTGACGATGCTTTTCCTTTACGGTATCGTATCACTAAAAGAGGACATTTGGAAAAAGAGAGCGATCTTCTGTGTGATCAACTTAGATCTTTGGATAGTCGTCGTATCATAAGCGAACTTGTCGCGACATTGAGCCTGCGAGAGATATTGGAAGTCGATCGACAGGTGAAATTGGTATTGGGAATCGAATTTTAAGAGGAGAAACAGGATGGAAATTCAAGCCCTAATAAAACAAATCGAATCGTCCCCGGCGGTTATGCTCTATTTCTCGGGAGAACAATGCAACGTTTGTCATGCGCTCAGACCCAAGATCAAAGCCCTTTTCGATGAAAAATTCCCCAAGATCGCGCAAGTGTGGCTCGATGCACACGAACATCCGCAGATTGCCGCGCATTTTCACGTCTTTAGCGTACCGACATTGATCGTCTTTCTCGACGGGCGCGAATTTGTACGCGAAGGAAGGGCGATGAGCCTTGCCGCGCTTGAAGAGAAGATAGCTCGTCCTTATGCGCTTTTGACGGAGTAAATACTAAAAAGGGAGTTTTAAAAAGCTCTTTTTTTCAAAATATTATGTTAACCAAAATAAAAGAAATTTCGCAAGTGTGCCCGTAAATAGCTCTCAAATCGATTTTAAGCCCTTTTTTCTCCTTTTTTTGTAATCTTAATTCGATATAATCTAAGTACTTTTGTTTAAAGGAAAGTCATGGCGGATCTGTTCGAACAGCAACACACTGAAGAGGTACTCATCGAAGAGAGTATCAAAAGCAGTTATCTGGACTATTCGATGTCGGTGATTATCGGGCGTGCATTGCCCGATGCACGCGACGGACTCAAGCCCGTACATCGTCGTATTCTTTATGCGATGGACGAGCTTAATCTCTCGCATCGCGCGCCTTACAAGAAGTCGGCGCGTATCGTCGGGGATGTCATCGGTAAGTATCACCCTCACGGCGATACGGCGGTGTACGATGCGTTGGTGCGTATGGCACAAGACTTTTCGATGAAAGCGCCGCTTATCGACGGACAAGGGAACTTCGGCTCCATCGACGGCGACAATGCCGCCGCGATGCGTTATACCGAAGCGCGTATGAGCAAGATAGCCGAAGAGTTGTTGGCGGATATCGACAAAGAGACCGTCGATTTCGTCCCCAACTACGACGACTCGATGAGCGAGCCCGATGTCTTGCCTTCGCGAATCCCGAATCTTTTGCTTAACGGTTCGAGCGGTATCGCCGTCGGTATGGCGACCAATATCCCTCCGCATCGTCTCGATGAATTGGTCGATGGCTTGGTTTATCGCATCGACAATCCCGAATGCGATGTCGATGCGTTGATGCAAATCGTGCAAGGTCCCGATTTCCCCACGGGTGGCATCATCTTCGGGCGCAAAGGGATCCAAGACGCCTATCGTACGGGACGCGGCCGTATCAAAATACGCGCCAAAACCCATATCGAACAAAAAGGGAGTAAAGAAGTTATCGTCGTCGACGAACTTCCGTATCAAGTCAACAAAGCGAGACTGATAGAGAATATCGCACAATTGGTCAAAGAGAAACAGATCGAAGGGATCGGAGAAATTCGCGACGAGTCGGATCGCGAGGGGATGCGTATCGTCATCGAGCTCAAACGCGACGCAATGAGCGAAATTGTACTCAACAACCTCTTCAAATCGACGCAGATGCAAGTGACCTTCGGGATCATTATGCTTGCGATCAACAACAAAGAGCCCAAGATCTTCAATCTGTCGGAACTCTTCGATCTTTTCTTGAACCATCGCAAAACGGTCGTAATCCGACGTACGATCTTCGAACTGGAAAAGGCGCGCGCAAGAGCGCATATTTTGGAAGGGTTGAAGATCGCGGTGGACAATATCGACGAAGTGATCAAAATCATTCGCGCTTCCGCCGACGACGACGAAGCGCGAAACAACCTGATGGAGCGTTTCTCTTTGAGCGAGATTCAAGCCAATGCGATCTTACAGATGCGTTTGCGCCGTTTGACGGGCTTGGAGATCGAAAAGATCGAAAACGAACTTGCCGAATTGCGCAAAAAGATCGCCGAACTCGAAAGCATTCTCAAAAGCGAAGCCAAGATCAACGCCATCATTCGCGAAGAGCTTTTGGAGATCAAAGAGAAGTACGCGATGCCAAGACAAACGGAGATCGTGGACGATTACGACGATATCGATATCGAAGATCTTATTCCCAACGAGCCGATGGTCGTTACGATCACGCACCGCGGCTATATCAAACGCGTCCCGGTCAAACAGTACGAAAAACAGCATCGCGGAGGGAAAGGCAAAACGGCGGTAACGACCTACGAAGACGACTTTATCGAAAACTTCTTCGTCTCCAATACGCACGATACGCTGATGTTCGTTACCGACAGAGGGCAACTCTACTGGCTTAAAGTCTATCGCATTCCCGAAGGATCGCGTACCGCCAAAGGTAAAGCGGTGGTCAACCTGATCAATCTCCAGCCCGGAGAGAAGATCATGGCGATTATCCCGACGACCGATTTCGACGAGAGCAAATCGCTGGTCTTTTTCACCAAAAACGGTATCGTCAAACGTACCAATCTTAGCGAATACTCCAATATTCGTTCGACGGGCGTACGCGCTATCAATCTGGACGAAGGCGACGAAGTGGTCGAAGCCAAAATTGTCACACCGGATACGAAATGGCTCTTTGTCGCGACAAAAAAAGGACTTTGTATCCGTTTCAAAGTGGACGATGCGCGTGAAATCGGGCGCGTATCGCGCGGGGTGACGGCAATCAAGTTCAAGATCGACGGTGATTACGTCTGCGGTGCGACGACAATCGACAACGAAGAGGAAGAACTGCTTATGCTTGCTGAAAAAGGGCTTGGCAAACGCACTACCGCATCGGAGTATCGCGAACAAAATCGTGCGGGCAAAGGGGTCATCTCGATGAAGCTAACATCCAAAACCGGTGAGGTTGTCGGCGTGGTCAAAGTCGAAAACGACAAAGACTTGATGTGTCTGACTAGTAGCGGAAAGATGATTCGCGTCGATATGGAGCAGATCCGCAAAGCGGGACGCAATACTTCGGGTGTCAAAGTGGTCTCCGTAGAGAAAAAAGATTTTGTCGTATCGATGGCGAAGTGTCCCAAAGAGGAAAAACCCGAAGAGAACGAAACGGTGGAATCGACACAATCGGACAAGTCCGATGAGAAAAACGATACGCTTTTATAAAACCGTTAGAAACGAAGCGATATAGTGATAGAAAGGATAATAGATGAAAAGATACAATGTTGCCGTCGTCGGCGCCTCAGGAGCGGTTGGCGAAGAGATCTTCAGAGTGCTCGAAGAACAAAATTTTCCAGTAGGAGAGCTGTTGCCGTTGGCAAGCGCAAACAGTGCGGGTATGGAGATTGAGTTTAAAGGCGAAACTTACAAGATCGAAGAGTTGACCGAGACGGTGTTTGAGGGGCGTGACATCGATATCGCCTTTTTCAGCGCGGGCGGTAGCGTGTCGGCACACTTTGCCAAATATGCCGTTGAAGCGGGTGCGGTGGTCATCGACAATACGTCGCACTTTCGTATGGATCCCGACGTACCGCTCGTCGTACCCGAAGTCAACCCGGAAGATATCGAGTTGTGGGAACAAACGGGTATCATCGCCAATCCCAATTGTTCGACGATACAGATGGTGCACGCGCTCAAGCCGCTTGATGATCTTTACGGGATTCGTCGCGTAGACGTCAGTACCTACCAAGCGACAAGCGGCGCGGGTAAAAAGGGGATGGAAGAGCTGGTGATGCAGATGAAAGATTTTTTCGCGTTCAAACTCGACGAGAGCGAAGTGAACGCCTTTCCGCATCAAATTGCGCTCAACGTTATTCCCCAAATCGACAAACCCCAGCCCAACGGCTATACGCGAGAAGAGATGAAGATGGTCAACGAAACCAACAAAATCATGCATACCGATATCGCCGTCAGCGCGACATGCGTGCGCGTACCGGTGTTAAGATCGCATTCCGAGGCGATAACGATTACCTTTCGCGAAGGGGTCGACGTCAGTGTCGAGGAGGCAAGAGCGGCGTTGGAGGCTTTTGAAAACGTCAAAGTGATCGACGATCTCGAAAAAGGCGAATACCCGATGCCGATCATTGCTACCGATACTGACTATACCTATGTCGGTCGTATCCGTAAAGATATCTTCGACGAAAATATCCTTCATCTGTGGTGTGTGGCGGATCAAGTAAGAGTCGGCGCGGCGACCAATGCGGTACGCATCGCGCAAAAGTGGATTAAGCTTCAGGAGAGTTACTAATGTCTGACAAACCGCATGAAAACTATTCCGTGGTAGAACACGGTTTCGAAACGGCGCTGTGGAGTACGCGTTTTTTCGTACTTCTGGCGGTCGTTTTCAGTATGATCGGGGGTATTGCACTCTTTATCGTTGCAAGTGTCGATATTTGGCATGTGGTTATGACGGTATTTGAACATTATTTCGGAGCGAAAGGACATGTGCCGCATTTTCACGAAAAGATCGTAGCGGAGCTTATCGGTGCGGTCGATCTTTACTTGATCGCTATCGTGTTGTTTATCTTCGGTTTCGGGCTCTACGAGCTTTTTATTTCCAAAATCGATGTCGCCGAACGTAGCGCGGCAAGCAAAATTTTGGAGATCCATTCGCTTGACGAGCTCAAAGACAAGCTTGCCAAAGTAATCATCATGGTACTCATCGTCGGCTTTTTCAAACGTGCGATGAATACCACCTACGACTCGGCGTTGGATATGCTCTCTCTAGCGGGGGCGATCCTTGGTTTGGCGTTGTCGTTTTACTTTATGCACAAGGGAGACGCACACAAATGAGCAAAATTTTCATCGATGCCTGTTTCGGCAAAGAAACCTCTTATACCCCCGTATGGATGATGCGTCAAGCAGGACGCTATCTGCCCGAATACATGCAAGTGCGCGAAGATGCGGGGAGTTTTCTGGATCTGTGTCACGATCCCGAAAAAGCGGCGGAAGTAACCATTCAGCCGCTCGATATCGTCGGTGTCGACGCGGCGATACTCTTTAGCGATATTTTGGTGATTCCCGACGAGATGGGGATGGATTTGAGTTTCGTCAAGGGTGAAGGACCCGTCTTTTCCGATCCGGTCCGCACGCGCGAGGATCTCGATAAACTTCTCGGCGGCGAAGCGGCGGCACAAAAGCTTACTTATGTCTACGATACGATCAAACTTTTACGCGAAAAGCTCGATGCGCGCGGCGACGACAAGGCGCTTATCGGTTTTACAGGTGCACCGTGGACATTGGCGACTTATATGATCGAAGGGCAGGGGAGTAAGAGCTATGCGATAAGCAAAAAGATGATGTATAGCGATCCTAAGCTCTTGCATGCGATCTTGGCGAAAGTGACAGAGGTGGTCAAATATTATCTGCAAAAGCAAATCGAAGCGGGTGTGGATGCCGTACAGATCTTTGACAGTTGGGCGGCGGCGATAGAGCCCGCCAAGTACGACGAGTTCAGTTGGAAGTATATGGTAGAGATCGCCGAATATATTAAAGAGAAGTTTCCTCATATCCCAGTCATACTTTTTCCCAAAGGGATCGCGGCGTTTATCGAATGCGGTTCGGTGTACGGCAACTTCGACGTTTTCGGCGTCGATTGGGGAACGCCGATGGCGCTTGCCAAAGAGAAGCTGGGAGAGAAGTATGTGCTTCAAGGCAATATGGAGCCGTGTAGGCTCTACTCAAAAGAGGCGACGACCGAGTGTGTCGAAGCGCTTCAAAAAATCATGGGCGGAAAACGTCATATCTTCAATCTCGGACACGGTATTCTTCCTGACGTGCCTGTGGAAAACGCCAAACATTTCGTTAGCGAATGCCATCGCGTCAGCGGCAAACGCTAAGGATTTAGATGCATATCGTATTCGGTCCCGTCACTTCCCGCCGTTTTGGTAAATCGCTGGGCATCGATCTGAGTCCCGGCATCAAGCAATGCAACTTCGATTGTCTTTACTGCGAATTGGCACCGGCAAATACGACGGATCGTTATCGCGAGATCATTCCCGTCGAAAAGGTATTGCATGCGGTCGAATCGGCGCTTGAAGCGCACAGCGATATCGACGTGCTTACCGTCACGGCAAACGGCGAACCGACGCTCTATCCGTATCTTGACGAGTTGGTAAAAGGGCTCGATACAATCAAAGGCGACACAAAAACCCTCATTCTTTCCAACGCCGCAACCATTGACGATCCGAAGACGCAAGCGGCATTGATGCGTTTCGACGAAGTGAAGCTTTCGCTCGATTGTGCTACGGAGCGTTGCTTCAGAAAACTCGAAAGAGCGCACGAAGGTATCTCGATAGAGAAGATCAAAGAAGGAATGTTGCGTTTTCGCGAACATTATGAAGGCGCGCTTTTTATAGAGATACTTCTCGTCGAGGGAATCAACGATAAAGCCGAAGAGATCGC
>JALVPA010000152.1 GCA_027026055.1 Campylobacteraceae bacterium
ATACCACACTATTCCACACTTTTCAACCCATCTTCCTAAAACAGTGTTTAATATGACGCGTCCGAAGTATCCTATCAAGCGGTATGTGGAGGTGCTTGGCATCAAGATGCCGAAACAAGCGAAGCCAAACGGCATCAAATCCGCCGCCATAGCTTTGGGTGCGATGGGGTATAATGGCGGGATGAAAAAATTTCAAGATGAATTACAAGCGTTTCTAAATGATGTCAACAAAGGGAGCATCAAAAAAGACAAAGTTGAGATTGGTACCATTTCGGACAATATCAAAAAATACCTACTTGAAAATAAGGTAAAAGCCGAAGCGCAAACAATTTTTTTATCGGTCAGAAGGCTAAAACACATTTTGCGCGATAGCAAACAAAAAGCAGGAAAAGGGATCCCAGAAAAACACATATCCAAACTTGCAGTTTATTTGATGAACCCCACACACTTAATCATTGATTTGCATCCAAAACACAAAAACATCGTTTATGTCTATGAGGAGGATAATCGACACTATAAAATAGTTGTATCTCCGATAAATGGGGAAATCATTACATGCGGTATATTTAATCTTGAAAACATGAATATGAAAGAGTATGCAGTGATATTTTAGCAGGGCAAAGGCGGGAGTCGAACCCGCTCTAATTGGGATAAAATCCCAAAACATCCCGATGTGTCCTCATTTGCCTTGCAATAGTATTATACCACATTACTCCACACTTTTCAACCCATCCTCTATCTCCCCGCTAATCTTACTCATTTCCTCTTCGCTTATACCGCCCAAATCGCTTTTGATAATGCATTCAAGCTTGGCTTTTTCATAACTCGGCAAGCTGTAGCCAAGCGATTTGATGCCTTCAAGTACGGCGATTTCGTTTTGCACATCGACAAGGTTAAACTCGCTCGGATAGCGTACCGTTACATCGTTGGGTATGCGCAAAAACCTACACGCCACATCAAAGGCTCTTGCTTCCAAGTCTTGCAAGCGCATCGCAAAGTTGGAAAGTTGTTAAACGACGAGGTGCAACCATTAAAGTGTTTAGTCCGTTTGCCAAGATAACCGAATTTTTAAATTTTGTATTCTCTTTTTACCTCAAAAGCACGTATAAGTATTGTCGAAAATAAAGCATTTCGGGTAAACAGAAGAGTCGGATAGTCATTATCCGATAAGTTTGTCGCAGAGTTCGAAGCGGTTGTGCGTCATCAAATGAACTTTTCCGTGTAGCTGCATGATATCGTCGAAGATGCGTTTGGAGAGAGCGAAACCCACTTCGTACTCTTTGGCTTCTCCGTCCATCGCTGCGAGATTCATCTCGTCGATGATCGCTTTGGGAACATTGATACCCGGCACTTTGTCGTCGATGAAATTGGCCGTTTTGGCACGCACGATGGGAAATTGTCCCATGACCAGTTGCGCCTCTTTGGCGGTATCTCTGATGCTCGCCTCTTTGGCCTCTTCGAAAATCTCCAACAACGCTTTGGCGTTGTCGATATCGTAAACGGGTTGCGTAATGATAGCGCGCGCTCCGTAATTGAGTTTTTTGAGCATACGTTTTTGAAGTTTTTTCATATCTTTGGCGTATGCGTTGCTCACGGCAAAAGGGTAAATGGGTTTGGGGGCGGGATCAAGCGGTTTACCGGAGTAGTCTACGCCGTTGTTGAGATGATAAATGATACTCAAAAGCAGGGTCGAGTCGCGCTCCAATACTCCTTTGACCTCCGGTTGGTCCGAAAATTTTGCGGGATCGCCCGTCAGCGCGAGGATACAGCGTAGGTCGAAATCGTTGGCGCCCAATAAGGAGCTTTGCAAAGAGAGCTTGTTTTTGTCGCGCATACTCATCGTTGCCAAAACCGGTTTTCCGAAGGCTTGTTGTACTTTGATGGCGGAAAGCACCGCACTCATTTTAAGCTTTGCCAATGGATTGTCCGTACACGAAAAGCCGTTGACTTTTTTTACCAAATCGGTTTTACGTATCGCTTCGATAATCGGTGCGATGGAAGCACCGTGTGGTGGATTTATCTCTACGGTAATAAATCGTTTGGTCTTATTGCATAAAAAATCGCAAAATTCTTCGAACATTGTGACATCTCGCTTAGTTTCGTTGGATATAATTTTAGCCAATTTTAGATGTCAATGTGTTTGTAAAGACAAACGGATATCATCAAAAATCGACACAACGAGGTAGTTATGCGTAAATTGGCGGTATTTGATTTCGATTCGACGTTGATGGACGGCGAAACAATCGATTTTTTGGCGGCGGAGCTTGGATTGCAAGCGCAAGTGGCGGCGATCACGGAACGTGCGATGGCGGGAGAGTTGGATTTTTTCAAATCGCTTATAGCGCGTGCGGCGCTATTGGAAGGTCTCGAAGAGACGAAGGTCGATACCGTTTGTGCGAATTTGCCGTTGATGCCCGGTGCGAAAGAGACGGTCGAAGCCTTGAAAGCACGCGGCTATACGGTGGTTTGTTTTTCGGGAGGTTTTCGTAACGCGACGAAACCGGCCGGCGAATATTTAGGATTGGATGCCGACTTCGCCAATTTTTTGTATGCCGAAAACGGCGTATTAACGGGGCAAGTGGGCGGAGAGATGATGCAAGGCGACGCCAAAGGAGAGATGTTGCTACGTTTGCAAAAACTGCTTAGCGTCGGTAGAGAAGAAACCCTCGTCGTCGGAGACGGAGCGAACGATTTGAGTATGTTCGCATATGCCGATACTCGTGTGGCGTTTTGTGCCAAGGAAGTATTGAAAAAAGCCGCCACGCATATAGTGGAGAAGAAGGATTTGAGAGAAGTCCTTCTCGCAGTCGATTAAACGCGTCTCTTAGCGTTGCGTAAAGGCGTATTCCTTCGCTTTTAGGATAGGCTTGAGGATATACTCCATCAAAGTCTTTTTGCCCGTCATGATATCGACGTTTGCGGTCATGCCCGGGATGATTTTGAGCGGGTGTTCTTTCGTACCCAAGAAGTTTTTTTCCGTTTTGACGTGAATGATATAAAAGACGTTGTCTTTTTCGTCTTTGGTCGTGTCCGCACTGATATGGACGACTTTGCCTTCGAGCGTGCCGTAAATTCTGAAATCATAGGCGGAGATTTTGACCACCGCTTTTTGTCCGGGATAGATAAAGGCAATGTCTGAGGGTTTGATCTTCACTTCGAGCCAGAGGTTGTCGTCGGTGGGGACAATCTCAATCAGGTCTTCTCCCGGTTTGATGACGCCGCCTACAGTGTTGACATAGAGCGTTTGAATGACGCCGTTGATGGGCGAACGAACGATGGTTCTGCGCACCTGATCGTGCAATGCTTTCGCATTCTCTTCGGTACGCAGCTTTTCGGCGATAGCTTCGTTGAGTTCCTCTTTCGCTTTGTTTCTGAAGGTTGCTTCGGCTTCTTTGATATTGTTTTCGATTTCACTGATTTCGGCTTCGATTTTCGGGATATTGTTGACAGCTTCGGAGAGATCGCCGAGAATTTTGCTCTGTTCGCGCTGAAGTTTCATAAAAGCAACTTGCGACTTGACTCCTTGCTCCACCATCGGTTTCATCATTTCGACCTCTTGCGAGATGAGTTCGCTACTACGCTTGAGATGTTTGAGCTTGGCGCGTGTTTCGGCGAGTTCTTGTTCTTTTTGGTGTTTTTTGTCCCTAAGCGCATCGATTTTCGCCATCAACTCCAACTGCCTGCTTCTATATAGGCTTTTTTCGTTTTTGACAAGGATGGGATAGCTTTTGTTGATATCTTCGGGGATACTGAAAGGTTTGCCTTCCGATTCCGCTTTTAAACGTGCGATTTTCGCTTCGAGTTCGTATATTTTTATCTTAGTCGCATCGTGTTGGGCGACGGATTTTTCGTTGTTGATTTTTAGTAGCGGTTGTCCTTTATCGACGATGTCGCCCACTTTGACGTAGATCTCTTCGAGGATACCCCCTTCGAGGTTTTGGACAATTTTGTTTTCCCCACTCGGGACGACCTTGCCCGAACCGCGCGTGATCTCGTCAATTTCTGTTAACGACGCCCACACGATGAAAATCGCGAGGGTTACCAACCAAAAATAGAGTGCCCATCGCATCTTTTTAGGGGTCTGCTCCGCGACGGCGGCACTCAAGGAGTTAATAAACTCGTAATCTTCTTCGGAGAGTTTCTTAGCCATGTGCCGCTCCTTTGAGTTTGTTTAGCACTTCGTCTCTGGGACCGTCAAGATAGATCTTACCTTCGTGCATGACGATAACGCGCGTGACATAGTTGAGCAGTTGCAGTTTTTGGGTTACCAACAGCAGCGTTTTGTCTTTAAACGCTTCTTTAAAATGTCCCATAAGTTTGGTTTCGCTGAGTTGATCGAGGTTGGCGGTAGGTTCGTCCAAAAGCATGATGGGAGCATCCGAAATTAGCGCTCTGGCAATACCGATACTTTGACGTTGACCGCCCGATACGCCGTGTCCTCGTTCGCTTATAGGCATGTTGTATCCCAGAGGGTGACGCTTGACGAACTCGTCGACTCCGCTTAGCCGTGCCGCTTTGAGAAGTTCCTCGTCCGTGGCGTTAGGCGCGCGGTATAAGATGTTTTCCTTGACCGTTCCGCGAAAGAGCGAAACCTCTTGGCTAACGTAGCCGATATGTTGTCTCAAACGTGCGGGATCGACTTGTGCGATATCGATATCGTCGATCAAAATCGTGCCTTCGGTAGGATCGTAAAGACGTAAAATGAGTTTTTCAATTGTACTCTTTCCCGAACCGATACGACCGATTATGCCGACGTGTTCGCCGGGAAGGATCGTGAAAGAAACATCTTTGAGCGCGGGAACTTCGCTGCCGGGATAGGCAAAGGTGACATGGTTGAACTCGATTTTTCCTTTGATATCTTTGCGCTCTATGAAGTGTTGGTTGTCGAGTCGTTCCATCGGTTGAGAAGTGATGGCGTTGATAACGTCGTATGCCGACTTGGCGTCGCTGTAGTTGCTCAACAACGCGGCGACTTGTCCCATCGGCGCGACGGTGCGCGATGCGAGGATTACGATACCGATGAGTCCGCCCATAGTAAGTTCGAGATCCTTGATCATAAATACCCCGAAGACAATGATGAGTACCGTCGTTAGCTGAACCAACAACCCGGTAACGGTCGGTACCGATGCCGACATCATACGCGATCGTAAGCTCTTTTGAGCGATTTCACCGACGCTTTCTTCCCATTTCCACTGGAGTTGTCCCGCCATACCTTGGGTTTTGATCGTTTCGATGTTTTGCAACGCTTCGACCAATATACCGTTTTTCTTTGCGGCGGCTTCGTGAGTACTTTCGATACTGCGTTGAAGCGGTTTGCGAATGATCAAGGCGTAAAGCAAAATGAGTGCCATCATCGTTAGGGGAATGAGAACGATGATACCGCCGATATAGTAGATTACCAGTAAAAAAAGTATCGAGAAGGGCAAATCGATAACCAAAGAGAGGGTGGCATTGGTCAAAAAGGAGCGTATCGCATCGAAATCTTTGATATTGCTTGCGAACGAACCGACCGATTTGGGGTGGTAAGCCATCTTCAGATCGAGGATCTTTTCGAAGATGACAGAGGACATGACGATATCGCTCTTTTTGGCGGCGATTTCAAGCATCTTCGTACGGAAATACTTAAGAAAGCTATCCAAAAGATAGACGATAACGACACCGATGGAAAAGACAAAAAGGGTTTCGACCGCATTGTTGGGAATGACGCGATCGTAGACGTTCATCGTAAAAAGCGGCGATGCGAGTACAAAGAGGTTGACAAGGAACGATGCCAATAGGACGTCTTTGTAAATGGGCCACGAAAGTTTGAGCGCGTCCCAAAACCAATGCTTGACATGCGGCACACGGTAGCTGTATCCCGGTTTTTCGTCTTCTTTGAGCTCTCGTTTCATTAAAAAGGCATAGCCGAGATAAACCTCTTTGAAGGTGTCGATGTCGACCCATTCGGCTAACGGCTCGTCACCGGGGTAGACCACTTTGACTTGGGTACGGTCTTCGTTGAATGCTTCGAGAATGCACGATTCGCCTTTGGCAAGTAGCAGAATGATGGGCAGGTGCAGATCGAGCATGTGGTCCAGATCGCGTCTGACCAGCGTGGTTTTGTAGCCGGCTCTTGCCGCAGCTCTGGAAAAGAGTGTTTTGGCTTGTGAGACCGAGAGCAAATCGGGGGCTTTCGTGCCCGGTTTTTGCGGTAAACCTGCAATCAACGTTTCGAGTGAAACCTCTTTACCGTAGCGTTTGGTGAAAAGTTGTAACGTTTGCAACAATATTTCGGATCGGATATTTTTATCGTCAAACATCGATGTATCCATTCTATTCGGAATTGAAAGAGGATACTATAGCATAGTATCCTCTTTTGAATATTATATTATAGGCAAATAGGTTAAATAGCGGAATGTTGTAGCGTCAAAAGCGCGTCTTTGTAGATAGGTTCGTCGATAAAACCGTACTTTTCGTCCATAAATCCGTGATTACCTCGTGCCGATTCTTCTTCGAAACGTTTTTTGATATGGGCGGCTCGCTCGACGGCTTTGCGATCCGTAGCAAAAACTTCGTTGGCGATTTGGACTTGTTTGGGTCCCATGCATGCCGTCCCCTCAAAGCCCATCCGCTTCAAAAAACGACACCACTTCGTATAGGTTTCGGTATCGCGATAATCCTGAAACATAAAGCCGAAAGCAAATAGTCCCGCCGTACGCGCATCGACGAGAAATTTGGAGAGGATATAACGTATCGTCGGATTGTCAGGGTGCAAAAGCGATTGAGGAAGGTTCAACGAGGTAAGCAAATCTAAAATCCCGAGATTGGCGACAGTGAAACGAGAGTCGATGTCGCCCCAGTATGCCAGATCGCGAAACGCCTCCGCCGTCTCCAGCGAGATATGCAGCTCTTTCTCTTCGGAAAGCAACGACAATGCCTTTTCGATTTCGTCTCTATGGCGTACTTTGGCGACACGGATCGCATCGAAGCCGAAATCGTTCAAAAAGGCGATCTCTTCGGCGCCGCCTTCGTCGATCGGATTGACGCGAACGACGATGCGGCTACGGCTCTTTTCGAGATGCGAGAGAAACAGCGCGATATTGTGCAAGGCCTCTTTTTTGCGTGAGGGTGCGATGGCATCTTCGAGATTGAGCGTAACGACATCGGCATCGAGCGTATCGAGGCGATTGAGATGTTTGAGATTGAGCGGATTAAGCATCATATTGGAACGGTGACGACGGTGTTTGCACGGTTGTTTACGGCAGGCGCCGTAAGAGGCGGGGAGGGTATCGAGGTTTTCGAAGATCATTGTTTAAAGCATCCCCATCGCCAGTTTCGCTTCGTCGCTCATTTTGCTTTGATCCCACGGCGGATCGAAAACGAGGTTGACATCGAGACAATCGAGTTCGTCCATACGTTTGGGAATGGAACGTACCAAATCGACGATCACTTCGCTCATAGAACATGTCGCCGAGGTGAGCGTCATCGTCACTTTGCATCCGCCCGTGCCGTTGTCCGGATGCCGCCAGCAGTCGATATCGTAGATTAACCCCAAATTGTAGATATCGACCGGCAATTCGGGATCGTAGATGGTTTTGAGCTGTGCGATCACTTTTTCTTTGAGCGCATCGTCGCTCCGCGCGCCTTCGGGTTTGATGCATCCCTCTTCGACGCGATCGAAACGATCGTCCACCCCACCGACGGGCGAATCGTCCTGATCGGCGTTTTGCGCCGCTTGTTTCGCTTCCCACGCCGCCAACTCTTCGGGGGTGGTGGGTATCTCGTCGTTTTTGATATCGTCGCTCATCGTTTCTCCTTTTTAGAATGAGTAAAGAGTAATGAGTAATGAATAAACGAAATGTACATTCCGCACTTACCCAAAATCCCTAATTTCTAATTTCTAATTTCTAACTTCTAATTTCTAATTTTTTTACATTTCTCCGCATAGGCGTAGACCTTTTTCAAAAAGGCTTCGAGGCTCTGTTGACGTACGGGAGAGAGCAATTCGACGATCCCCAGTTCGTTGAGTTTGGCGGGATCGAACGAAAGGATTTCGTCGGGCGTTCTGTTCGAAAAGATATCCAAAAGCAGCGTAAGCATCCCTTTTGCCATCTCGGAAGTACCTTCTGCGCGTAATATCAGTTTGCCTTCTTTACATTCGCCCACCAGCCAAGCGGGAGAAGCGCATCCGACGATGAAGGTGTCGTCGTTTTTTTCCGCTTCGGGAAGGGTAGTATGCTTTTTGCCCAGATCGAAGATATATTCGAGCTTCTCGTTGGGCGTAGCAAAAAGGTCGAAATCCTCTTTGTAACGTTGTAGTGTCGATTCGATACTCATGCGTGTGCCTTTGTCGAGGATTTGGCGAGTGCCGCTTCGTAAAACGCCTCTTCGAACGTCGCTTTGACCGTCTCTTGGTGGCGGCTGTCTTTGATCTGATCGATGAGTGTATTGGCAAAAGCGACCACAAGCATTTTGCGCGCTTCGATCTCGGAGATCCCGCGCGAACGCAGATAGAAGAGCTGCTTTTCATCAAGCTGCCCAGTCGTCGAGCCGTGCGAGGCTTCGAGTTCGTCGATATAAATTTCGAGTTGGGGCTTGGCGGCCATGTAGCAGCTCTCATCCAGCAAGATCGCTTTGGAGTTTTGGTGCGCTTTGGTGTATTTGGCGCTTTGCTCCACTTTTATGAGCGCGTCGAAGATACCGCGACTATCGTTTTCGAGGATGTTTTTCGCTTCTTGGTTCGATACGGCGTGTTGTCCGATATGTACGATCTGCGAGACGGTGCCGCGGCGGGCGGTGTCGTTGAGATAGAGTAGATGTCCCGCATCCAGGTGTGCATAATCCTCCAACTCCGCACGCAAAAGCTGCAACGCATCGTCGCTACCCGTATCGAAGGTTTTAAATACCGCGTTGGCGTGACGCGCGAGTTTCATGAAATGCGACGCGACCATCGTATAGCCGCTACGGTGCATATAATGGTTTTTGATCATGCGCAAGGTACTGTCGGAAGCGACATCGACGTCGTATCCGTAAAGTACCAAAGTGTTTTCAAGCGGCTCGTTTGAAAAGCTCTCAAAAAGGGTCGCGTGTCTGCCCGCTTGGTTTTGCAAAGCGATGCGATAAGATACCAACGCGTTTGATCGGGTGATGCGATGCTCTATCTCGATATCGGTATCGCCGTCGAGATCGATACGGATCACTTCGGGCGAGAGTAGATGTCCCAGATAGTAGAGCGGATCGAAATGGTTTTCGGCGATACGATCGCATCTGTCGTAATAGACGCGTATCCCTTTGGGCGCATGGGTAGGCATACCGTCGGTGATGACGATTTTGTCCGCTTCTTCGAGCGAGAAGGGGCGACGTGCAATCGGTTCGACCTCTTTTTCGAGGATCGCCGCGACGTCGAAATAGCGATAAGCTTCGCTCTTTTTATCCGGTATACCCAAAGCGTGCAGTCGCGCCAACACCGGGTGCGCCGCATCGACACCCAGCTGTTGCGCCGTCGCTTCGAGAGAGAGTCCTTTGAGTGTGGCAAGTCGCATTACGCTTCCTCTTCGATACTGTCGTAGCCGTGCTCTTCGAGCTGTGCGACGAGCTCCGGTCCCGCGGTCTTGACGATGCGGCCCTCTTTGAGCACGTGGATATAATCGGGCTCGATATAATCGAGGATGCGGCTATAGTGCGTGATGACCAAAAAGCTGCGTTTGCCGTCTTTCATGCGGTTGATCCCTTCGCTGACGGCGCGCAGCGCGTCGATGTCGAGTCCCGAATCGATCTCGTCGAGGATGATTACATCGGGTTGCAACATCAGCATTTGCAAAATTTCGTTGCGTTTTTTCTCACCGCCAGAGAAGCCTTCGTTGAGCGATCGGCTCACCATGTCGGTCTTCATACCGAGTAGTTCGAGATATTGTTTCATCTCGCGCAAAAATTCGGCGGCGTTGAGCTCCTCTTTGCCTTCGTGTTTGCGTTTGGCGTTGACCGCGGTACGCAAGAAGTAAGCGTTGTTGACGCCCGGGATCTCGACGGGGTGTTGAAAACTCAAAAAGATCCCTTCCAGCGCGCGCTCTTCGGGCTCCATCTCCAAAATGCTCTTGCCCTTTAGGAGGATATCGCCTTGGGTTACCTCGACGTCGTAGTGTCCTACGATCGTTTTGCTCAGTGTCGATTTTCCCGCGCCGTTTGGTCCCATGATGGCATGCACCTTTCCGGGCTCGAGATCGAGAGAGAGTCCTTTGAGGATCTCTTTTTCGCCGATTTTGGCGTGTACGTTTTTGATTTCCAATATTTTCATCCTACGCTTCCTTCCAGTGTGAGTTCGAGTAATGCTTTGGCTTCGACGGCATATTCCATCGGCAGTTGGTTAAAGACCTCTTTACAAAATCCGTGTACGATCATGCTAACTGCGTCTTCTTCGCCGATACCGCGTTGTCTGAGGTAGAAGAGCTGTTCATCGCTGATTTTGCTGGTGGTCGCTTCGTGTTCAACTTGTCCGTGAGCGTCTTTGCTCTCCAGATAGGGGAAGGTGTGCGCGCCGCATTGATCGCCGATAAGTAGCGAATCGCATTCGCTGTAGTTGCGCGCACCGTGTGCATTTGCACCGATTTTGACCAAGCCGCGATAGGTATTTTGCCCTTTCATTGCGCTGATACCTTTGGAGATGATGGTGGAGCTGGTATTTTTGCCCAAATGAATCATCTTGGTGCCGGTGTCGGCTTGTTGCGCGAGTGTCGTTACCGCGACGGAGTAGAACTCCCCAACGCTGTTGTCGCCTTTGAGGATACAACTGGGATATTTCCATGTGATCGCCGAGCCGGTCTCCACCTGCGTCCAGCTGATTTTGGAGTTTTCGCCGGCACAAAGCCCGCGCTTGGTGACGAAGTTGTAGATACCGCCTTTGCCCTCTTTGTCTCCGGGGTACCAGTTTTGGATCGTGGAGTATTTGATCTCGGCGTCTTTCATCGCGACAAGTTCCACGACTGCCGCGTGGAGTTGGTTTTCGTCGCGCATCGGGGCGGAGCAGCCTTCGTTGTAGCTGACATA